>NZ_JAMZGM010000168.1 GCF_024158605.1 Sebaldella sp. S0638
TTCAAAACACCTCTTTCTTTTTTTATTATATCATTGTTTAGATTTTGGTGTTCCTACTTTACTATAGCACTACAATTGGAACAAATTATTAACTTCATCTCTTACATATAACTTATTATTTTCTCTATATATCATAGTATTTTGTTTTAAAGTTTTTCTTTCCTGTTGTTTTATTACTTCACAATCCTCTTCCAGTGAATAAATTTTTTTTTCTTCTATAAGCTCCAACAACACATTATACTCTATCACGATACTACTCAATCCTAAAACCTCTTTTCTGTTCCAATGAAAATATACTAACACATTTTTTGCTAAAAAGCAATAAAAAATATAACATTCATTTTCTTTTGTCAATTAAAAGTGATATAAAAACAGGTATTTAAAATACCTGTCTAAATAATGTCTTTTTTTAATACTTTCTCTTTTAGAATTAAGACTTTTTTATGAATTAAATTTATTGTTTCTATAAATTCTTCATCTGTCTTTCCAGTCGGGTCCTCTAATCCCCAATCCTCACGATATCGACACGGTAAATAAGGACACTCGACATTGCAACCCATTGTTATTAATACATCTAACTCCGGTATTTCATTTAATAATTTAGATTTTTGTGTCTTTTCCATATCTATATCATATATTTTTTTGATTAGCCTCACAGCATCTTTGTTTATTTCATCTTTCTTTTCTGTTCCTGCTGAATATGCTTCAAAAACTTCAAAAGCAAACTTTTTACTCAATGCTTCTGCAATTTGTGATCTGCATGAATTATGAACACATATAAAACCTACTTTAATCATTTATACTCCTTTTGAATTTCAGGTTTGAACCAATTTATTGTATTATTTGATATTCTCACTAACATAAGCATTACCGGAACTTCTACTAATACCCCGACAACCGTTGCAAGAGTAGCACCAGATCTTAACCCAAACAATGATATTGCAACTGCCACAGATAACTCAAAAAAATTACTGGCACCTATCATTCCAGCTGGTGATGCTATATTATGTGGTAATTTCCATGCTCTCGCCCATAGATAAGCCAAAAAAAAGATGAAAAATGTTTGTATTGTTAGCGGTATCGCAATTAATAATATATGTAGCGGATTACTTAGAATTCTGTCCCCTTGAAATGAAAATATTATAATTAAAGTTAGTAATAAACCCGTTATCGTTGTTCCATTGAATTTTTTTAAAAATACTTCATTAAAATATTCCATACCTTTATTTTTTATTACTATATTTCTAGTTATAAATCCTAATAATAATGGTATTACTACAAATAAAACCGTTGATAAAATCAGTGTATTCCATGGTATTGTTATTCCTCCAATTCCTAATAAAAATCCCACAATTGGTGCAAAAGCTACCAAAATTATAAGATCATTTACCGCTACCTGGACTAAAGTATAAGCAGGGTCTCCATCTGTTAAATAACTCCATACAAATACCATTGCCGTACATGGTGCTGCCCCCAATAAAACAGCTCCTGCTAAATATTCTTTTGCTAATTCTGCTGGGATAAATGATTTAAAAACTATATAAAGGAAAAAACTTGAGATTGCATACATTGTAAATGGTTTTATCAACCAATTTGTTGTGCAAGTTATTATTAATCCTTTTGGCTTTTTAGTAGCACTAAGTATACTTTTGAAATCTATTTTTAACATCATTGGATATATCATTAACCAGATTAGTACAGCTGTTGGTATTGAAACATTATAATATTCAAATTTACTCAATGTTTCAGGAATTGACGGAATAAATTTGCCGATAGCCACTCCTAGAATTATACAAATAATTACCCATATTGTCAGATATCTTTCAAAAAATCCTATTTTTTTATTTTCATTATTCATAAACTACTCCTCAAATTTTATTCTATAGTTTTGATATTTAACTCTCTTGCAATTATTTCTGCAGTTTTTTTAGCAATTTCCCCTGTAAATTCTACACATTGTTTCATGTGTATATCTGAACCCATTTCCATATTCTTTGTTAAAACTTTGCAGCATAATACTTTATGATTATCTTTAAAACTTTGTTGTAACTCATTTGCAAGTTCTAATGTTTTGTTTACCTGTTCATCTTTAGGATCAGTCCTACCAAAAAAATATCCTAAACTAATAATACCACCGGAGACTGCACCACAAACACATTTTGATCCCCCAATACCAACTGGAAAACCTGATGCCATCGCTATAGCTTCTTTTGGTATATTGCTATCTATATATTTTTTTATAACAGCAACTATTGCTTCTGAGCAGTAATAATCTCCTTCTGCATAATATTTTTCTGCCTCTTTTTTTATATCACCTAAATTTATTTCTTTTTCCATATATTGATCATCTTCTCTCATCATCAAATGAATAACTCAAATCATTGCTTAGATAGCACATTTTTCTTTCTTAACTGCAAAATACTTTTCTAAATTTTCTAAATCTTCCTGATATATGCTTTCTTTTCTCAAATAGTTCTCTACTAATACTTTTAATAGCTCATTTTCCTTTTTTATCAATGCATAATGTGACCATTGAGCTTCTTTTCTGTCCCTGACAAAACCGTTATTTTTCAGATATGCCAAATGTCTTGAAGCTTTTGTCTGTGTGATATCAAGAACCTTTAAAATATCACACACGCATAATTCCTTATCATATAACAGATTAACTATTCTTAATCTGGTTTCATCTGACAAAGCTTTTAACTGGTCCGCAATATTAACCATTATTTACCTCCATACTTTTATTAAATAATTTCTTTTAATTCTTTTATTGTTGCTACTCTTCCGGATACTACTACTTTTTCATCAATTACCAGGGCAGGAGTTTTCATTACGCCGAATTTCAAAATCTCTTTCATATCTGTTACCTTTTCCACCTCTGCTTCTTTTCCGCTTTCTTTCAAAGCCTCTTTAACATTTTTTTCTAAATTTTGACAATTTTTGCATCCGCTTCCCAAAACTTTAATTTTCATATTTTTTCCTCCTTTAAATTATATAAACATATAACCGAAAAAATTAAAAGAATATCCGATTATTATTATTCCTATACCTACTATTAAAACAAAAATCGTTAATAACTTTGGCTTTACCACTTTACTTAACATTATTACTGAAGGCAGAGACAGTGCTGTAACTGCCATCATGAAAGATAATATTGTTCCTATTCCTACTCCTTTTAAAAATAAAGCTTCTGCTATCGGGATAGTACCGAATATATCTGCATACATCGGCATTCCTAATATTGTTGATATTAATACAGCAAATTTATTATTATTCCCTATTAGATTTTCTATTAATTCCTGCGGTATCCAGTTATGAATCAGTGCTCCTATTCCTACTCCGATTATTACATAAGGCCATACTTTTTTAAATATATCTTTTACCTGTTCCTTGGCAAACTCATGTCTTTTTCTTTTTGTCATGGTTTCCAGCTCACCGTCAACATCAGGCATTTCTCTCACATATTCCTCTACCTGTGATTCTAAATTTAAATGGTCTATTATACCACCGCCTACAACAGCCAGTACTAATCCCACCAAAACATATACAAACGCTATCTTAAATCCAAAAAATGACATTAATAACAGAAAACTTCCAAGATCTACTAACGGTGAAGAAATTAAAAATGAAAAAGTAGTTCCTAACGGTAACCCTGAAGCTGTAAATCCTATAAATATAGGAATGCTTGAACAGCTGCAGAAAGGTGTTATCGTTCCTAATAAAGCTCCTACTATTCTACCTTTAATTCCTTTCATATTTCCCAATAATTTTTTAGTTCTCTCAGGCGGAAAATAGCTTTGTATATAAGAAATTCCATATATTAACAATGTTAATAATATAAATATTTTTATAGTATCAAATATAAAAAACTGAATACTCCCGCCTATTTGAGATGTTAAATCAAGTCTTAATAATTTTTGTACTATAAATCCAGACAAATCATTTAACCAAGTCATTTTAAAAAAAATATCCATTATAGAATTAAATCCTTTTATAAACATTTCCATATTTTTCTCCATTCTTTATATTCGCTAAACCGGTTATACAAATAATATCATAAATTAAAATATATTGTCAATACTTTTTTATTATAAAAAAAGAACCTTTAATCAGGCTCTTTCTCATTATTTTCTAATTTATCAATTCTTGTATTAAGCTCTTTCAATTCATTTACTATTTCTCTCATTGACTCCTTAAATGTCTCAAAAGTCCTCATATCCTTCCATATAAAATAACTTAATACTATTCCTAATATTCCAAATTCTGTTAATTTTGTTAATTCCATTGAACGGAACTCCTCTCGATTTTATTCTGCTTCTATGCTGCTCTTATTTCTTTTAAATATTATATTTATAATATATTTTATTATGTTTGCAGGAATAAACTTTAATATAGTGTCTTTGTAAAAACTCTGTTTCATTACCCAATTAAGGGCAAAATTTAACTTTTCTTCCCCTTTTAGAAACTCCTGCAGCTCTGCCTTTATACTTCCTGCAAGTGCCAATACTTCAAGTTTTCTATAAGTCCATAAAAACCAACCTAAAACCAATACCCCTATTATAATTCCTGTATTTAATATAGGGTTACTCATGTATATCCCTATTATTCCTTTAATTATTCCCATTCTTATCTCCTCCTATAATTCTATTTTTAAAATGCCTAGCGATCTTCCAGCCTTATCGAACACTTCTATTTCTTTTATATTTTTTTCTACTGTTGTTCCCTGTTCCGCCTTCTGTTTTGTTATCTCTGCTGCAATATCGTTTTTAAACTGGTTCCAACGTGGCAATATGATATGCGGACAATATTTACCACTCCAGTCCTTATGTGTTTTCAGCTTTTCAATTCCCCAGCCTTTCTGAATTAATAAGCTAGCGACCAATTCAATAGCATTTTTTTCAGCTGCAAGTCCTGCGCTGTCGCATATTTCTATGCCAATGCTTGTGTTGTTTCCTGCACTTGTTCCTGCATGATAGGCTACTTCTGAAATTGGTATTGCCTCTATTGCTTCCTTGCCGCCAATTACAATGTGCCAGCCTGTTGCATTTGTATTCTCCGGGTTTTCTAGGTATCTTCTTTCACTATCTGCCGTACTCTTTGGATTGCCTGTGTTATGAATTGTAATATATTGACAATCCAGCTTTTTCCCTGTTCTCTTTTTGTTAATTGGCAGGTGTTTTTTTATTATTTGACTATATTTCATTTCCATCTCTCCTTTTCTACTTTAACCCCATTACCCTTATACTTTCATAATTCGACGTGTAATTTCTTGTAAATGTTAGCTTATTTGTAACTGAATCTATCCTTGCGAATGGTATTCCATCTCCATTCGTATCCAATCTTCCATCAGTTAATATGACCGGATAATCAGTGGCAGCACTAGAAATTAATAATGCTCTTGGCACTATACAATAACTCCTGTTATTATCTAGCTCAATAGATATCCAGTGATATTCCTCTGGAATAACAACGTTTAAATCTAAAATAAATTGCTGCTGTCCTGTCATTTGTACCGGTGCCAGATTATCTTCCTCATATATTAACTCAAGTCCACCGCCTTTATTGCTGCAACATTCTGCTTTGCACTCTGCTATTCTGTCCTCTACATCCTTAATCGTTGCAAAAACCACAGTACCATCAATATTTATATTTATTTCTCCCTGGTCTATCACTGTTATTATTTCAAATATTTCCTCCAGTAAATATTGTGCTGTTTCCGCTGGAAAAAAGTCCGCATCTGTACTTTTTGTGTATGCATACAATACTTCAGTTCCCTCTTCTCCTTTTGCATATAATCCTAACTCTCTAATAAAAAAGCCTGTTGCTAGTCCTCTATTTGTTATTGTAGATCTTATTTTCACCGTTCCATTTCCCAGGTCTTGAATTGTAGTAATAGGAAGTGTCAGTTTATAAGAGGCCAAATCTGTTAAGTCCTTTATATTTTCCTCCGGCACATCTCCATCACCTACACATACTCTTGTAAAAGTTAATTTTTCCCCTCCTAAAACCTTTCCTAGCAATTTTTTTCCCTCATTTGTTAGTACTGTTCCTATAAAATTACTCATATCCTATTCTCCTTTAATATAATTTATTTTAGCTATATGTTTATAAGCTCCTACGTTTTGTTCCAAAGCTTCCAAAGTATTTGTCTTTAAATATAAATCTATTGAACTAATTTTTGCGTGGTGTGCCTGGTAAACATTTTCATTCATTTTTACATCATTATTTAAATTAATTGGCTTTATTGCTAAATTTATATAATTTAACTTTGCTTTATGTGCCTGATATACATTTGAATTCAGTTTTATCTCATTATTTAAATTTGATACTTCCAGGCCAATATTGATATTATTGACTTTCCCGATTTCCTTATATTGGTTTGCATTCAAATCTCCGTATATTTTGTCATGAAATACTCCCAATCTTTGTAATGGTCAAGCAAAATGGGAACATTAGGATCCAAAGAAATTGAATCTAGCCTGGTAAGGAGTAATAAACCCA
>NZ_JAMZGM010000169.1 GCF_024158605.1 Sebaldella sp. S0638
CATAATAAAGTCCTCCTGTTTTTAGTTTATCATAAAAAGATTTTTTTATTTACAGACTTTTTATCACAGGCTCGATATAAATGTATAATTAACAAATTAAGTGTTGTTTAGGATTGAAAAGTAACAAATAAAGGAAATATATAGTAACATATTTAGATTAAAACTAATTACAATTACTGAATATCTCGTTTATCTGTTGCTTTTTTATTTTATTTAAAGAAGGGGGAAAGTAATGGAAGAATCTTTTAAACCATCAAATTTATCCGTGAATCAATTGTTTGGGGATCCTCAAATTATATATAAGATACCTCATTATCAAAGACCATATAAATGGGGGAATGAGCAGGTTGAACAGTTATGGGCTGATATTTTTGAAGCATATGAAAATAATATAGAAAATTATTTCTTAGGTTCCATAATTACAGCAAAACCAATGGAGCCAAAATCAATTTATTTAGATGTTGTGGACGGACAACAAAGAATGACTACTTTGATGATTTTATTTTGCGTCCTTAGAGATAATTTTCCAGATATAAATAAAGATGATGAAACACTTTCACTGGTAGTAAATTTAAATTCTATTAAGTCAGTAATAGCGTTGAATAATAAAGTTCAACGGTTAAAATTATTTACTCATGCCCAACATCAGTCAGATTTCATGGCAACCGTCCTAAACGATGGAGCTACTTTAAATATAGAGAAAACTTTTAAATATAATTTGAAAAGTGAACAGGATCCGATATATAAGTATAGAAATACAGCTAGTATCTTTAAAGAAAAGTTATCAAAATTGGATGAAAATACAAGAAATCATTTTATTAATTATATCTTTTTTAAAGTACAAATTATTAGGATAGATTGTTCGAATAGAGATTTTGCAATAAAACTTTTTCAGGTTTTAAATGATAGAGGGATGGATTTAACATCAGCGGATTTACTAAAAAGTTACTTACTTGAAAATATATATTATAAATATAAAGATGATAAAGAAATTCTAAAGCAATATGAAAATAATTTTATATTGGATTGGGTAGAAACAGAAAATATAGTCAAGGATACAGATATAAGTTTAAGTGATTTGTTGGCAATGTATATCTATTATTTATTAGGGTCAAGCCCTAAAAAAACGTTAATGGAAGAATCACAAATTCTATTTAAAGATAGAAATCCTAATCTTGTAATTTCAGAATTAAAAAATTTTGCTAAAATATACAGAGATAAAATTTACAATTCTGATTCAAAACTTGTATATTCTTTTAGATATATACGTTGGAATATGTATTGGAAAACAATACTAATGACGGCATTTGTCGAAAATTATAAATACACCAAAGAATTATTATATGAACTTAGAAGATTTTATTATCTATACTGGATTGCAGGAAAAACAGGCCCACACATTAAACAGGCATCTTTTAATACTATAATATCAATAAAATGTAAAAAACATTTAAATTATATAAAGACAATATATAATAACAGAATTAAAGATGACAGAATATTATTTATAGTAAAAGAAAATCTAAAATCTAATGTTGTAGATAATGAATCGTGGATAAAACCACTGTTAATTTTAATAGAATATGGAATTCTTGATGATTCAAAGAAAAGTTATATTAAGTTAGATAAAGAGCTTCATTTGGAGCATATCCTTCCCAAAGCATATAAGCAATATAAAGAATGGGGTCATATAAGAGACAATATTAAAGATAAATGGCTTAGAAGTGTAGCAAACTTGACATTATTAAGTGGTAGAAAAAATGTTGAAGCTAGTAATAGCCCATTCTCAAATAAAATGAAAATATATGAATCAGGAGAAGGGAAAAATACAACTTCTCTTAGAATATCCCAGCATATATTAAATGACTTTATAAATAAAAAATTTGATGGGCAGTGGAATGAAGAGGCATTAAAAGATAGATGGCAGTGGTTTTTTACTCAAATAGAAAAATTATTAGATATAGACTGTAATGATATAAAAAGAGATGGAGAGCCATTTAGAGTATAATCTGGATATCAAAATAAAAATCTAGAAATAAGAAGTGTAATGGTAAAGTAAAATCTTACTTATAAACTTAAAAAAAATGATTATTACAGTCGCAAAAAATAAATATAAAAAGACCTCTCAATTATAGAGAGGTCAATGAAAAAACGTGGAGACGTTCTTAAATGACAGTAAACTATTTATCTATTTTTCTTTCATTCTCCTACCATATAATTTTACCATACAAATTAAAAAAAGTCAAGAATTAAATTCATATATAATAAAACCTCCCCGTGTGGGAGGTATTTCAAAGGAGTTAAAATATAAAACTGTTTCACTACTTGTTATTTATCTCATGTCAATATAATTTTACCATACAAATTAGAAAAGTCAATAGCTTTTATTCTGTATAATTATTTTATTGGTTGTCTTTTTAAAAATATTGTTATATAATTTATAATAATTATTTTTAGATTGGAGAAAAGATGAAAAAGTTATATTTAGTATGTTTATTATTTATTTTAGGTCTTGTTTCTTTTGCAGAAACATATACAAAGACCGAACAGCGTGAAATCATAAAACAGTTCGCTATATTCCAAAGCGCTTTGAAAGGAAAGAATTTTCCTAAAATGGTAGAGACAGTATATTTTCCTCTGTCATATGGATTTGAAGATGTAGAAACTGCTTCTGAAAATAAAAGCGAATTTTTCAAAAGCCTGAAAGACCTTACTCTTCCAAAAGTTGACACTAAAACAAACAAAATCTCAAAATACACTAAAAAAGGAAATTTAAAAACATGTGATTTTGAAGTAACAAATAAGTTTGTTTCATCTGATGACACTGATTTTCTGGAAAATTACGGAGTAGAGACAGGAAAATATTTCGTGGTTACAGCAAGTTATTTCACTGAATCTGATGATACTGAACTTATAGACGGTTGCACAGATTATAATACATATTTTTTCCAGTTGGAAAATAAAGAATTAAAATTAGTAAAAAAAATAGAACTCCCATAAATAAAAAGCTGTTTGATTCATATTGAATTTAGACAGCTTTTTTTATAAATCAGATTTATTTTTTTATTATTTATATGCTGTAATGAGAAAAAATAAAAGGAGTTAATATATGAGAGCTTATAAATTAAGAGTTACACTTCTAGGTACGCATATACCTACTATGAAGAAAATGATTATGGGCAGAGGAACAAGGTTATGAAAATTATGTTATAGATGAGAAAAATATGGCTTTAGAAGAAGCGTTTGAGAGAATTGAAGAATAAGAAAGAGGCTAATTTTATATCTTCATTTTAACAGAAAGTAATAAAATATTGACATAGAGTAAAGGAAATTATATAATAATTAAAAGAAAAAAAGAAAAAGCAATATTGAAATAATAGTAGAAGTATAGGTAAAACTGTAATTAAATTAATATTTTTGAATATTGTTTTTTTTGTTGAATAAATAAGGAGGAAGTTATGAAGGAAAGGAATTGGCATAAGATAGTTAACAGGAACATTGCAATTAGTATGTTGTTGGGAATGTTCTTAAATAGTATGACATTTGGGAATGAATTAATAAAAATAAGGGAAGGCTCGACAGCACGAGTAATAACAGCACCAAATAATACTCCGATGATTGAACTATCCAATCCAGGTGGAAATCGGATTTCAGTTAATGATTTCGACAGACTAAGTGTCGACGAGAAAAACCTGATACTAAACAACATCTCACCCAAAGAAGGAATAGGTTACAGAAGTGAGCTTGGAGGAATAATAGCCCCAAATGAGAACTATACAGGGGCACCAGCAAAAGCAATACTATTAAGAGTACATAAAGACCCGTCAGTGATAAATGGATTTATAGAAGCAGCGAGCACAGGTCATGTGGATATGATTTTTAGTAATCCTAACGGACTGTATATAAATGGGGGCTTAGTAGGTAGATTTGGTGACGTAACTTTTACGACAGGTCATGTAAGTGATGATTTAATGACAATAATGGTAAGGAATGGTAGAATAGAAATAGGAGCAGGCTTTAACGGAAATGCAGCAGAAAATTTGAGTTTACTTGCAAAGAGCATTCAGGTAAACGGACAATTAAATGGAAATGATTTAACTTTAATAGGCGGACAATATGATTATAATACAGGAACGAAGGAAGTAATAAAGCAGGGAGATAATCCTGGAGAAGTATTAATATCATCATCAGTAGTAGGTGGAATCTACGGTCGTAATATATATCTCAAAGCTGTTGGCGGGGACTTGGCAGTAAAAGGCTCGTTAGTTAGTGAACGTGTGTTGAAATTAAATGCGGATGGAACAATTTTGACTGAGAGAAGCCAAGGTTTGGAGAAAGTGGAAGTAAAGGCAAAGAATTTCACACAGGAAGGTTCAATATATACAGAAGGAAAATTAACAGTAGAAGCAGATAATACAACATTAAGAGGAAGTGGAACACAGGCACAGGAAATAGAAATAAGTGGAAATTTGAATAATGAAACAAATCTTTATTCAAAAAGCAATGTTAATATAGGTGGAGACACAAAAAATAAGGGTCAGTTAATATCAGAAGGAAGCTTGGAAATAAAAGGTAATCTGGAATCAGATTCATTAGTATACGGAAAGAATTCCGTAAAAGTAGGAAAAGACTTAACTAATAAATCAGATTTACAAAGCGAGAACGGGATTACAGTAGATGGTAATGTATCAAACACAGGAAAAATGATGTCTGAAAAAGAATTGACTGTAAAAGGAAATGTAAATAATGCAGGAATGCTTTATGGAAAAGACAGCATTAAAATAGATAAGAATCTAAGAAATACAGGAAGTGTAAAGACTACAGGGGAGTTATCAGCAAAAGATACAGAAAATATAGGGAAAATAACAGCAGAAAATAATATTAATGTAGATAATTTAGATAACAGTGGTGAAATAGTAACGAATAAGAAGTTAAATACAAAGAATCTTGAGAATAAAAGTACCGGAAAAGTATCAACGGTAGAAGGAATAAATACGACAGGAAATGCAGTAAATCATGGTCAAATAAATACAAACGGAAGTTTTATGATATCTTCTAATCTTGAGAACTATAATGTAATAAATGTAGGGGGATTAGTAGATACAAAAGATTTAGCAAATAAAGGAACATTAAAGGTATCTGATAAAATAGTATCTAGAGGATTTACTTTTAGCAATACCGGGGAAATAGTGACGACTAATTTGGATGTAGAGAGTACAAGCATTGTAAATAGTAATAAAATTAAAGTAGTTGAAACATCTAAATTAAAAGGAAGCAGTAGTATAAATAACCAGGGGATAATAGCTTCAAAGAATATAGAAATGACGACACCAGTATTAACAAACAGCGGTCAGATACTGGCAGAAGAAGTAATAACGGCAAATAATGCAAGTTTAAATAATACAGGAAAACTGGCTTCGAATGGAAGTATAAATTTAAATAACTCGTCATTAATAAATAGAAGTTCTATAGAATCAACAACAATAAATCTACAGAGCCTATTTTCATATGATAATGCGACAGGAACAATAAAAGGGGATAATATATATTTAAGTACAACAGGAAATTTATTACTTGAAGGTAAAATCCATGGAATAGATAATCTTTTGATATCAGGAGTGGACATAACAAACAATGGAAATACAATAAGTTCAGGCCTGTTAAGATTATCAGGAATTGATATAACCAATGACAAGACAATATCAGGAAGTAATTTAGAGTTACTGGCAACAGGGAATATCTTAAATAATTTCATGATAGAAGGAGAAAGAGGAAAATTATCAGGAAACAATATAGAGAATAAGGATCTGATAATATTTCTTGATGAACTGAATATAGAAGGTACAAAGCTGATCAATAAAGAAGCTTCTATTTACAGTGATAATAATCTTAATATTCAGACTGGAGATGTAGATAATACAGATGGAGAAATAGTAGGTCAGAGTACTCTGAATATAACAAGATTTAACCTTTTAGATAATACAAGAGGAATAATAGACAGCAGAGGAAATATCTTTTTAAGTGGTAATAAATTACTGAACAGCGGAGAAGTATCAGGACAATATAGATTGTATTGGAGAACATGGGACGGAGAGTATATCTATGATGATATATGGAGAGATCTGAATGATGATTATATGGAAAAAGGTGGCAAGATATTTGTAAAAGATGTGTATAATCCAATGACAGGAGAGTATTCGCATACAGAATATGGTGTTAGTATGAAAAAGTGGACACAAAAATCTTGATTGTGTAAACTAATTGAGAGAAGGCAGGTGTCCGAAA
>NZ_JAMZGM010000170.1 GCF_024158605.1 Sebaldella sp. S0638
TGCTGTCTATTTTGTGATACTCATTTTTTTATTTAAAAATTCTTCTTTTTTTCCTTGACATTTTATAACTGGTCTAAGTTTCTCTTCTTATTTTATATGGTAATTTTATCATCAGAAATGGAAAAATCCCATTTGGATATCGGCTGATTAGGGGTGGTTTTGAAAGTAACTGTGTATTGGAATTTTGGCATTTAAAACAATATTTTTTAGTTTTCTTAGTTTTACTCTGTTTTTTGGTTTCGATCGGGGAATGCTAAATGTGGTTTGTTTTATCTCTGTGGGGACAGCCAGTTAGCTTTCATTAATCTATTTTATCTTGCTGGATACTAATATATGAAAGGTTACTGGCTGTAAAAGTTTCACTTTATCCCGGTTTAACACTCAGTAATCTTTCATAGGTATTGTATAATAAGATAAAGTATGTTAATGAAAGCTAACTGACTGTAAAACCCCGATTCTGTTCAACTAATTAATTAGCGTTTACTAAAGTAACCGCTAATTAAAGTTTCACTTTATCCCGGTTCAACACTCAGTAGCCTTTCATCTGATATCACACAGTAAGGAAAAGTCATGTTAATGAAAAGCTACTGAGTGTTAAACCCCGATTTTGCTCAAGTAAATATTTTGTGTGCCCGACAGGGTACACAAAATAAACTTTCACTTTATCCCGGTTTAACACTCAGTAGCCTTTCATATGATATAGCACAATAAGAAAAAGTTATGTTGATGAAAAGCAACTGACTGTAAAACCCCGATTTTGCTCAAGTAAATATTTAGTGTACCCTGTCGGGCACACAAAATAAACTTTCACTTTATTAATTCCCCCAAAAATGCTATGATTTAAAAAGAAAAAATAACAGATTGAGGTGTACTTATGACCAAAGCAATTTCTATTCTAAATAAATATTTCGGATATAACTCTTTCAGAAGAGGTCAGGAAGAAATAATAAATTCCATAAATGATAAAAAAGATATACTTGCCGTTATGCCAACAGGAGGCGGGAAATCTATATGTTACCAGATACCGGCCCTTATGCTCGACGGAATAACAATTGTTATTTCCCCTTTGATATCATTAATGAAAGATCAGGTAGACACATTAAACGAGCTGGAAATAAAAGCCTCGTATATTAACAGCAGTCTCAGTGACAATGAAATTTTTTATATTCTCACTGATGTAAAAAATAAAAAAACAAAAATACTTTATATAGCACCGGAAAGACTAAATTCTCCCAGCTTCATAAATTTAATGAAAAATCTCGACGTATCTCTGGTCGCAATTGATGAAGCACATTGTGTGTCTCAGTGGGGACACGATTTTAGAAAAAGTTACAGAAATATTCCCGAATTTATAAATGTATTTCCCAAAAGACCAGTAGTGACTTGTTTTACTGCCACTGCTACAAAAGAAGTACGGGACGACATTGTAAGTATTCTGGAATTAAGAAGCCCTAAGGTCTTTATCACAGGATTTAACAGAGAAAATCTGAAAATCAAAGTGATCAAAGGTGAAGTGAAAAAGAAGTATATAGTAGACTATGTAGGAAAAAATGACGGACAGGCCGGTATTATTTACTGCTCGACTCGAAAGGAAGTCGACAGTGTGTACGAACTTTTGAAAGGGAAATTCCACACTGTGACAAGATATCACGGCGGTCTCAGTGATGAAGAAAGAAAACGCAATCAGGAAAATTTTATTTATGATAAATCTAATATTATAGTAGCGACTAACGCATTTGGTATGGGGATTGACAAGCCCAATGTGAGATACGTTATTCACTATAATATGCCGCGTAATATCGAAAACTATTATCAGGAGATAGGACGTGCCGGAAGAGACGGACTAAACAGTGAGTGTGTGATGCTTTATTCGCCGAGAGATGTTCAGATTCAGAAATTTTTAATAGAAAATAGCACTGAAAGCGAAGAAAGAAAAGCACATGAGTATAAAAAATTAAGAACGATTACTGATTTTATTCATACTGATAATTGTTTAAGAAATTACATTCTGGATTACTTTGAGGAAAAATATGAAGGAGAATGCGGAACTTGCAGTAATTGTGACGGTAATTACGAAATGACCGATAGAACAATAGATGCACAAAAGGTTCTTTCATGTGTTTATAGAATGAAACGTCCTTATGGTATAAATATGATAGTAGATGTACTAAAAGGGTCAAAAAATCAAAAAGTTCTGGGCTTTAAACTAAACGAACTTTCTACATACGGAATTATGAAAGAATATACAAAAGAAGATCTGAAAAGTTTTGTAAATACTTTGATTGCCCATAATTATCTGGACTATATTGACGGTGAATTTCCAGTAGTTACCGGTAATGATAAATCTGTAAGAGTACTTAAATCACTGGAAAAAGTTCTGTTTAAAAATGTTAAAAAATCAGCACCTGTATTTGAACATAATGAATTATTCGACAGATTGAGAGACTTGAGAAAGCAGATAGCTCAGGCGGAAAATGTTCCGGGATATATAGTTTTCGGTGATAACTCACTGAAAGAGATGAGTGTAAAATATCCGCGTACATTTGAACAATTCCTTGAGATCAGCGGTGTAGGAGAAGCTAAGCTGAAAAAATACGGAATGGAATTTTTGAGCCTGATTAATGAATATGTTATAGAAAAAGGAATAAGTTAATATTCTTAAATAGTATAAGATAAATGATGATTTTATCGGAATTTTGGAATCGTAACTGATATATTATATAGCGAGAATAGATAACAGGAGGTTTTATGAAAAAAGGAATATTTTTACTTATGGCAGTATTGGTGTTTTTAGGATTCTCTATGGTTAAAAGTAATAATATATCAGGAAATAAGGCAGCCAAAAAAGAGTTTGAAATAAAAAGCGGTTCTGTGTATTATCTGGATAAAAAAGTGAAAAGCCTTGATGCAGCGACATTTAAAACACTTAATAAATATTATGCCGAAGATAAAAACGGAATTTATTTTTATGATGATTCGAAAATAGAAACAGAAAATCCTGTGATAAAGACTTCGGGTAGTGTACTTCCTGAAACGGAATATTTGGTTTTTGAAGAATACATATTTTACAAAGGTAATTTTTATATGAGCGGCAGATTAATCGGAGAGAGTCATGGAAATAGATTTGATTTTGATAAAAAAACACTGAAGATAACAGGGATTCAGCCAGTAGAGGGGGAGATTCCCTGCGGAGGAAAAGACTGGTCCGGTTCGTGCAGTATTATACATCGTGATTTGATTTTTTCTGATAAAGATGGTGTATATATAACTATTGAACATATGGACATATGGAAGTTCAACGGGATTGACCCGGGAACTTTTGAAAAAACAGGCGACAGTCAATATAAAGATAAGAACGGCAGCTATACAATGGAAGAATTATGGGAAAGAGCAGTACAAAACTGGAGAAAAATTAAGTAAAACAATATAGTAAAGCTCTGGCGGTGAGATTTTAGACAGATAGTATAGTATCAAATACAAATTTTTGAAAAATACAATTATAATAAAAAACCGGAGAAATAAGAACATATTAAATGTCCTGATTCTCCGGTTTTTCTGCTAGTTTAGCATTTTTGAAATATAGATATTAATTTTTGAAAACAAATTTTATTCCACAGTAACAGATTTAGCAAGGTTTCTTGGCTTATCCACATCATTGCCTTTAGCAACTGCCAGATGGTAGGCGAATAACTGATGAATAATAATACTCAGGAAACAAGCTAGATCATCATTAACTTTTGGTATGTAAAATACTTTGTCACATACTTCCTCGATATTTTTCGTTCCTTCTTTAGCAATGGCTATAACATAAGCACCTCTTGCTTTTACCTCTTTTATATTAGAAATAGATTTATCCAGTAATGAATCCTGTGTAACATTAATTACTACAGGTACTCCGTCATCAATCAGTGCAATGGTACCATGCTTTAATTCACCAGAAGGAAAAGCTTCCGAGTGAATATATGATATTTCCTTTGATTTTAATGAACCTTCCAGTGCAGTGAGGTAATCAAGACCTCTTCCAAGATAGAACATGCTGTGTTGTTTTATAATATGTTCTGAAATTTCTTCAAGCTCTTTTTCATATAATAAAGTTTTAGCTACTTTTTCTTCAAGTTCGAATAACTCTTTCACAAGTTCTTTTGCATTTTCAGACGAAAGTTTCCCTACTTTTTGTGCATAGTCTATAGCTATTAAGTAAAGAACAACAAGCTGTGTAGTGTAAGCCTTGGTAGAAGCAACCGCAATTTCAGGGCCTGCCCATGTATAAACTACGCTGTCGGCTTCTCTTGAAATAGAAGAACCTACTACATTTGTAATTGCCAGAACTTTTGCACCAGATTTTTTTGATTCTTTCAAAGCTTCAAATGTATCAAGTGTTTCACCTGACTGACTCAGGACGATAACCAGAGTTTTGTCATCCACAATAGGATTTCTGTATCTGAATTCAGAAGCAATATCTACTTCCACTCTTATTCTTGTTAGTTTTTCCAGTATATATTTTCCTATAAGTCCGGCATTGTATGCTGTACCACAGGCAACTATGTATATTTTATTTACATTTTCAAGCAGTTCTTTTGTAAGTCCAATGTCCTCAAATTTGATATTATAGTTCTCATCAACTCTGCTTTTTAGAGTCTTTGTTATTACTTCAGGCTGTTCATATATTTCTTTAAGCATAAAGAAGTCATATCCGCCTTTTGAAGCTGCTTCGATATCCCATTCTACATGAAAAATATCTCTGTTAATAAGATTTCCGTCCTGATCCATGATTTTTATGCTGTCTTTTTTTATTTCTACAATTTCTCCGTTTTCAATAAGATACATATCTCTTGTATACTTAAGTATAGCAGGTATGTCAGAAGCCAGATAATTCTCACCTTTTCCGATTCCCACAATAAGAGGACTTTCTTTTCTTACTGCTATAATTCTGTCAGGATCTTTAGTAGACATAACTCCCAGAGCATAAGCACCCTTGAGTGATTTCAAAGTTTTTCTTACTGCTTCAAGAATGTCGCCGTCAAAATTCATATCCAAAAGATGAACAATAACCTCAGTATCTGTTTCAGATAAAAATTCGTAACCTTTTGATATAAGATCTTTCTTTAATTCAAGATAGTTTTCTATAATTCCGTTATGAACGACAACTAAAGTCTTATCTTTATTAAAATGTGGATGTGAATTAGTATCAGACGGCTTTCCGTGTGTAGCCCATCTTGTATGTCCTATACCGATAGTCCCTTCAATAGGATTCATATGAAGCTCGTCAGCAAGTCTTTGCAGTCTTCCTTCCTTTTTAGTGACAACAAATTTACCATTCCCAGTGTTAACTGCTATTCCTGCAGAGTCGTACCCTCTGTATTCCAGTTTCTCTAATCCGTCCATTACAAAATCTTGGGCTCTTTTAGTCCCAATATAACCAACTATTCCGCACATAATATGCCTCCTCAAAATATTTAATTTTCAAGGAAGATTGTCACTGCAGTAATTTTGTATCTGTAATTGCTTACAGGATTTGTTTACTGCTGGGGTTGTGACCACCCTAAGAGTACCCGCCGAAAATATTCGATAACTCTTAACTCCTCGTCACCTTGTTTTTTAGAGATTGATATAAATCTGTATGATTAATGAAACGTCTCTTTCAATAATCAGGTGTTATTTATTTGTATTGTAAAGCTCTAAAAATTTAAGGTCTGGCGCTTATTTAATGTTTTTAACCTTCCATAAAAAGCATTGTATCAGAAATAGAAAAAATAAGCAATACTTTTTTGATTAAAAAATGAATTATTAATTTTTATGTTTTTTTATCTGAGCTTGAAGGTCGTTTTTCATTGTGTTCCAGAAGGAGATAGAATTCATTTTTAATGAATTGAAATCATAGAGTGTAAATTAGCGAAGAAAAAACGGAAATAAAAAAACCATTCTGAAGCTGGACATTAAGATTAAATATCTGATATAATAGGGTAACGTTGTAAAAAAATAAATAGTTTCAAAAAGTCACTATGATAAAAATAAATGTTAAAGAGGAGATGTAAAATGGAAAAAAATGTAAAACAATTATCAGTGGACGCAATAAGAATGCTCGGAGTAGATGCGATCGAAAAATCAACGTCAGGACACCCGGGTATAGTGTTAGGTGCGGCACCTATGGCTTACACACTTTGGAGCGAACATCTTAATGTAAACC
>NZ_JAMZGM010000171.1 GCF_024158605.1 Sebaldella sp. S0638
CATAATAAAGTCCTCCTGTTTTTAGTTTATCATAAAAAGATTTTTTTATTTACAGACTTTTTATCACAGGCTCTCAAAAAATATAGTAACAATATTTATCCCTATTATTGTATACTCATACCATCTTAATATTTTTTCTACTCTAAATAACCTAAAATATATGATTATAATCCCAATTCCAGCACCAAAAAAAAACTAAATCTTCATCACTTATATGTTTGTATTTTTTATCAATAATCAAAAAATAACTTACAATCAAAATAAAAAAATATATGTAATCTATTATTTTAAATAATTTTTCTTTTTCAGTTTTATGATATTCTGCTTTTATTTTTTCATTTGCCTTATTTAATCCCATCTAATAACCCCTAATTTATTAAAAATAACTATTCCCGCTGAAGATATTGAGAACATCAATACTAATGTTACTATAAAGATATGCAGGTATTTATCTATTTTAGTAAGTTTATTTTTTCTTTTAATTGAAGGATCGTATTCAAAGTATAGTGAATATAACAACATCATGTATGATAAAACACTTACAAATACTCCAACACCTTGATTAATAAGCATTGTAACAATCCCGGATACAATTACTATATATTCATACCATCTAAACATCTTCTTTGCTGTAAATAATCTGTAACATATTATTAAAATTCCTATACCTAATAAAAAGGTGTAGAAATCCCCTAATCCTCCTTCTTGTTGCTTTTTCATATAATCTTTTATATTTAAAAAGTACCCTGTTATAAGCAATACAGCATATATAAATTCTATTATTTTAAATAGTTTCCCACTTACTTTTGTGTTATTATCCACACCCAATATCCCCACGTCCTTAATTTTCAAAAATTAAATTTTGGATTTAGTTACCTGTATTTCTGGTTCAGTATCTTTTCAGTATTTTCTTTAAACTATTTATCTCCATCTGTTGTTTTTCCTATTTTCACCATCTTTTTATTTCCATCTTCATCAAAAATTATTCGGCAAAAAACTTTTTCATCATTTTTGGTTCCGCACCATATTTTCATTTTTCCTATATTTTCATTATAAAAATCTATCATTTCTTCTAATTTTTCTTTTTGATGGTTTGTAAAATTACTCTTATTCATCAGATCATAGTTTTTTATTGTTTCATTTAAAAAATTATAGTTGAAAGTTGTCATTAATAAGTTTTTGAATGCTACTCCAAATATTGATAATATTGCTGTTAATCTTTCAATTTCTCCTTCTTCAAGAAGTTCCTCATAATAATCCAAGCTTCTCGCTATTAAATCTTTTAAATCTGTAGTTTCATTAAATTCTTTCACGCTCTCCTCTACATCTTCCATTAATTCATCAAATTCACTATCTAACATAGTCTCTCCCATATTTTAAATATAAATACTGCTTTAAAACTACATTTTAGACTATTCTTCTATATCCCCCAATATATCTTTCACCATTTCATCGAAATTATCTATTTCTTTTCTTTTTCCTTCTTTATAATGATTTTTCTTTTATTTCTTCTAAAATTTTATTTCCATTATTATCTATTTTCACACTAAAATAAGCAATATTATTATTAACATCTTCTCCTTGTAACTTCATATTTATGATATTCTCATTATAATAATCTATCAAATCATCAATTTTATTTTTTTGTCTTTTAGATAAATTTAATTCTTTTTTCTCTTTATAATTTTCTACTGCTTTTTCTAACATAAAGTAAACTTCTTTAAACATTTCAAAATATTTTGATTGTTCATAAAAAGCTGTTAATAAAATTGTAATATTTTCAATTTCTCCTTTCTCCATCTCCTCTTCAAGTTCTTCAAGACATAATCCCATTATTGAGGGTTTATTTTCTCTATCATCAGATGCTTCCATTAAATCATGAACAATCTCTACCAAATCATCAAAATCCGAATCTAAGATATTTTCTCCAATTTCCACCATCTTTTTATTTCCATCTTCATCAAAAATTATTTGGCAAAATACTTTTTCATTATTTTTGGTTCCACACCATATTTTCATTTTTTCTATATTTTTATTATAAAAATCTATTGTTTCTTCGATTTTTCTTTTTTGATGTAAAGTGATATTTTCTTTGTCCATTTCAACATATTTTTTAATTGTTTCTTCTAATAATTTATAATGTCCACTTTTTATAACTAAACATTCAAATTGAATTATAAACATTGATAGAATTACTATAATTTCTGATATTTCTCCAATTTCGAAAGCGTTCTCAAAATCATTTAAACAAATTGCCATTAAACTAAAATGATCTGAATCTTCCTTTGCCATCTTCATTCCTTCTTGAACATCTTCTATTAACTCGTCAAATTCCCAATCCAACATAGTCTCTCCCATATTTTAAATATAAACACTGCTTTAAAACTATTTTTTGACTATTCTTCTATATCTTCCAATATGTCTTTCACCATTTCATCAAAACTATCTATTTCTTTTCTTTTTTCTTCTTTATTTGATATCAAACGCTTTTGATACTCTTCTTCTGCTCCCTCTGCTTTGTTTGATGACAATCTCTTCTTATAGTCATTCCAGATATAAAATTTTTCATTACATATTTTCTCCATCATCTCATTATAAAAACTATTAATTAGATTATATAGCACTAGAAAATCAGTATCAGATATCTCTCCCTTTAAATCATAAATCTTTACTCTTCTTTTTATTTCTTCTATATCCTTATAATTAATTACTTCCTCTGGTTTTATACCGAATTTTCTTACCAGACCATCGAGTATTTTTTTCCTCTCATATCTTCCATCTAAATTCATTTTTCTTTCTTCATCCCTAATATCATAATATGGAAAATTCCATATATTGTTGTTTATTTCATATAATAATTCTAATTTTTCTTTATTTGTGTTCAATGTCAATTTTTCTATATTTTCTATCAATTCTAGGAATTTATTATTATCAAAGCCTTTTGTTTTTTTAGAATTTGATATAAATTCATATAATTCATAATATTTTAAAATATCTCTATTTATCATTTGGGATACTTCTTCCTTTTTTTCTGATTTGATTATTTCAGGAATAATCTCCATATCCTTTTTTTTCTGTTTAATAGCATATATCCCTTTTTTCTTTATTAAAGGACTCAATTCAAATAAATACTCCATATATATTTCTTTGAAAACATTCAATTTCTGATCATAGCTATAATTTATTTTACTCTGCAATTTAGGGATAACTCTATCAATTTTCTTAAATGGCAATATTTCTTCGTGAATTTCTTTTAATCTGTAAAAATCCAATTCTAATTCTCTCAAACTTCCAAAAGCACTTATATAAACAATTTCTTTTTTTATATCTTCAACTTGTCCCATATATTTAATAGGAATTATCATATTGGGAAATATCTTTTCTATATTTAACTCAAATTCTATTTCTGTATCTTTATCAAATTGATTTTTTAATATCGACGAAAAGATAATTGGCAACACTCCTGTTTTAACTAAAGAATATTCCATCAATTGATTTTTTATTATATAATCCATCTTAAAAAGAAATTTGGTTTCTTTAGAATCTAATCTTTCAAAATTTAATTTTTTTTTTACTTCATCCCATTTTTCAATTATTATTCCATAATCAATCAATGCATCTATTTCTCCACTTTCTTTTAAGGAAAAATGTAGTTCTGAAAACGTACTCTCTATTCTCTCAAGATATTTCTTATTTGAAATTTCTTTTTCAGTTTTGATTTCTTTATTATTTAAATTATATTTTACTTTATTAATATCATAAAAATCAATTGTTATTTCCCATTTCTCTGTATTTTCTATTTTATTTTCTTCATTATCTAAATATTTTGTATTAAAAATTACCTGTTCAAATATTTTTATATCATAATCATATTTACCTTTAGTTACTCCATATCCTTTTTCCATAAAATTCACCTACCTAAATATTCTATTTTTATTTTTTCTCTTTTTTCAAGTAAATTTTCCACATAAATTACTGTTTCTAGATCCAATATAGGAAAATAACTATTTCTATTTTCAATGGTTCCATTTAATTTAGCTTCTATTTGTAGCATCTTATCCTTTGATAAATTGAAATAATTTCTTACTGTCTTCTTAAAATCAACATCATTAAATTCTAAATGATTCAATTGTCCATTAATTACTCCATTTTGAATTATTATTTTCATAGGAAAATCAAAATTGAAAAGTAACTTTTTAAATTTAATAATATTCTCCCCATCTGTGTAGTCTCTAAAAAAGTAAGGCAAAAAATATAATTCTTTTGTTGTCTCATTTAATATTTTTTTATTCTTATACATTTTATCCATTTGAAATATAAATTGCTCAATTTCTTCATTAATTTCTACACTTTTCTTTATTGTCTCCCATTTTTCTGCTATTTCATCTAAATTAATGCATTTCTCCAGTTCATTTTTATCATTAAGTATGAAATTTAATTTTCTTCCTGGTTCATCAAATTTATCAAAAAATAATTTTGTGCTATTATCAATATTTACATTTTTAGATTCTTTAGATTTTATTTCTATTTGTACTGCTATTTTATTACTAAAATATTTTATAAATTCTATTTCTGCTTCTGTTTCAGATAAACTCTCACGAAATAAGCCTTTGATTCCATCTTCAATAATATAAAAATTCGTTCTTGTTTTTATTTTACATGTTTTTATCATAATTATTCCATTACCTTTCAATGTTATATTTATACTAAGACTCAAATTTTAAGTATATATTTTATACTATTTTATATTTTACTAAAACAGCAAATAATAATGTGAAAACAGGAGTTAGTATTGAAAATACTATTATATATACATATACAAATTTATCTACTTTGTTTGGCTTAGACTTGTTTCTTAATCTTGGGTAATACAACATATATAAATTAAATAATAAAAAAACATGTGAAAATACTGATATGAATACTCCATATTGAAAATAAAAAAATATAGCAATAATATTTATTCCTATTATTATATACTCATACCATCTAAAATTTCTTTTTACTCTAAATAACCTAAAATAAATGATTATAATTCCTATTCCAGCTCCAAACAAAAAAATAAAATTTTCACCACTTATATGTTTATATTTTTTAGCTATAATAAAAAAATAACTTATAGCCAAAATAAAAAAATATATATAATCTATTATTTTAAATACTTTCAAATTATTCATCTTTTTCATATCTTTATCTCCTTATGATCAATTTATATTTTCTCTCTCATATTCCTTTATCTCTTTTATTCTATCTATTGTTTCCAATTCTTCAAATTTTATATCAGTTAAGAGCATAGTTATTCCAGCATTTAAGTCACTTCCCTGAGCCGCAAGTTTAGTTATTAATCCATTTTCTGTAATACCTTCAAATGTTGCCTCACCGACTGCTTTTAATATTCCATTTTGTTTTTTATTAAATTTAAACACAAATTCCATTTCTTTGGAACTTCTAGCAATTCCTTTTCCTAAATCCTTTATTCCACCAGCTAATGATATAAATTCAAATGTATTCATTGCCCCTCTGCCAACAATTATTCCATATTGTTCCCAAGTATCTTCTTTATCATAAAAACTTCCTATCTTTCCTAACACACTTCCACCTAAAGTACCTGCTATATCAACTATTGGATATGTACCATTATCTTCAGTATTATCAGATAATGCATTCCATATATCTATAATCCCTGAACCTAATAAATCTACTGAACTTACAGTTGTTGAAAGTCCATAAGTAAAAACAAATCCATTGCCTTCACTTGCTCCTATTGTTTCAATTCCATTTATAACACCCAGTGTACCTAAAAGAGTTTTAGAAATTCCGAACACAAAAGTTATAAATTTATTTTCTAAGACTAAGCTTATTAATCCTTTTTCGCTCTGTCCATTGTCAATAACAAGTAAATATCCTCTGGTGTTAGTATGAAAAAGTGGACACAAAAATCTTGATTGTGTAAACTAATTGAGAGAAGGCAGGTGTCCGAAAT
>NZ_JAMZGM010000172.1 GCF_024158605.1 Sebaldella sp. S0638
GGGAATTTACTACTTGAGGGAAAAATCCAAGGAATAAGTAATCTGTTAATATCAGGATCAAACATAACAAATAATGGAAATACAATAAGTTCAGGGTTATTGAGATTATCAGGAAATGACATTACAAATAACTTAACAATATCAGCAAGTAATGTAGAGTTAGTGGCAACAGGAAATATATTAAATAACTCAATGATAGAAGGGGAGACAGGGAAATTATCAGGAAATAATATAACAAACAAGGATTTGATAATATTTCTTGATAAGCTTGATATAGAAGGAACAAAATTAATAAATAAAGATGCATCAGTGTATAGTGACAATGAGCTGAATATTGTGGCAGGAGATGTAGATAATACAGATGGAGAAATAGTAGGACAGGGAACTTTAAATATAACAGATTTTAATTTACTGGATAATACAAGAGGAATAATAGACAGTAGAGGAAATATATTATTAAGTGGAAATAAGCTTTTAAACAGCGGAGAGGTATCAGGACAGTATAGACTTTACTGGATAACTTGGGATGGTCAGTATATTTATGACGATGTATGGCAAGAACTTGACGATGCATATGCCCAAACAGGAAACAGCAGTTTGATAACAGGATTAGATAATTGGGTAATATCAGAGAATTATACAATGGATTATAAAACAGGATATGATAAATTAAAAAAAGAATATGGTGATATAGAGAACCCATTTTATTATCTAAATACAACTGTAAAATATGAAAAAAATAAATATGAAACAAAGGTTTTAGAAGGATACGTAGATACAAGTAAGTTAGTAACAAAAGGCGGGAGAATACTGTCAGGAGGTAATCTTACACTTGATGTAGTAGAATTAGAAAACAAAAATTCTAAGATAAGTTCAGGTGGAACTTTAAGAATAACAGATAAGGTTCAAAAGATAGAAAATACAACAGATGTATCAACAATAAAAGTGTATGACGGGAAAGAAACATTAGTTTTTGGGGAAAAGGTCATGGCTTCTAAATTTTATGATACAGTAGGAATAGGAAGAACATTAATAGATGTGGGAAGAGACTACAATATAGCAGACAGGGTGTCAGTAATAGAAGGTAACAATTTAATAATAGAAGGAACACCGACAATAAATAACGGATATGATTATAGTAAAATAGGGACAGGAATAGTAGTCGACCCCAGTACAATAACTTCAAAAGATGTGGATGTAGACTTGTATTATGATCCAGTATCAGTACATGTAGACCGAACAGCAGTAATAGATATAATAACAACAGGGACAATACCATTTAATCCGGGAGTATTTACAAGTTCACAAAGTAAGTTATTTACAGAAAGTAAAGACCCGAATTCAAAATATTTACTGGAAACAAGAAGTCAGTATATAGATTTATCAAGATTCTTTGGAAGTGATTATTTCTTAAGTAAAATAGGATATAATGAATCAAAGGACTGGAATATGGCCAGAAGGTTAGGAGATGCTTATTACGAGACGAAATACATGAATAATCTTCTATTAGAAACATTAGGGACAAGATTCATAAATGGTAAGGCAGATACAGAATTAATGAAAGAAATGCTTGATAATGCAGTATCGACAAGCGGAGACTTACAGTTAACAATAGGAGTAGCTTTAACAGGAGATCAGATAAAAGCTTTAAAAAGTGATATAATCTGGTATGTAGAGCAGGAAGTAAACGGAGAAAAAGTATTAGTGCCACAGGTATATTTAAGTCAGGCAACACTTGAGAATATAAAGAGCCCAACGACAACAATATCAGCACAGGAGACGCTCGCAATAAACAGCAGTACACTTGTAAATCAGGGAAGACTAGAGGGAAAAACAGTCTATGTAAATACAGATAACTTAATAAATAAGAGTGTAGGCTCATTAACAGCAGAGATAACAGGAACAAATATACAAATAGACGCTAAAAATGATATACTGAATATAGGGGCAGTAATATCAGCCAAAGAAGATTTGATGTTAACAGCAGGGGGAACAATAAGTAATGTAACAACAGGAGTGGAAACAACAGAACATGACAGGCTTGAAGGAAAAGAAAGAACCAGAATATATGATGATATTCAGAATGTAGGAGTAATAAGTTCCGGAAATACAACATATATAGAAGCAGATAAATATGTTTCAAGAGGAGCTGTAACAGAATCAGGAGGAACGACTTATATTGAGTCTAATGATGTAAATATAAATACAATAGCTTTGAAAGATTATGAGAGAACAGAAGAAAATCATGGATATGATTTATACAGAACAACAGAAAAGTTAGGCTCAGAGATAACAGGTCTTGATAATGTAATAATAAATGCCGGAAATGATATAAATATAAAGGGAAGTACAGTAGCATCAGACGGAACGGTTCAGTTAACAGCAGGGAATGACATAAATATAGAGAATGACAAAAATACAATGTATACAGAATCAAAAAGAGATAAGAAAGGAACATTCTCAAGTTATTCAAAATTGGAAACTAATTATCAAGAGGGAGCAGTAGCAAGTACAGTAATAGGGAATAATGTAATATTAGATGCTGGAAATGATGCAAACATAAAAGCATCAAATGTCATAGCAGTAAAGAATGATAATATTCAGAGTAGTGGTGGAAATATAGTAGTAACAGCCGGAAATGACATAAATATCACAACAGATGATATGAATAATGAATATTATTTAAAGGAAAAGAAAAGTGGCTGGAGTGCCTCGGCTTCAATGAGTGGCGGAGGAGCATCGGCAGGAGTGACTTACAGTAGTACAAGTCTTGAGAATACAAGAAATAGTACAACAGTGGCGACATCAAGTATAGTTTCTGAAGGGAGTACATTACTATCAGCAGGAAATAAAGTGAAAACAGAAGCAATGCAGGCAAATGTCGGGGAAGATATGATTATCAGAGGAGTAAACGGAGTAGAATTATTAGATGCCCAGGAAGTATATAATGAAAAAATAAAACAGGAAAGTAAGAGTGTAGGAATAACAGTAAGTGTAGGTTCAACAATAACAAGCTTTATAAGTTCAGTGGATGAAAAATCACAAAATAATGGGAAATATGGATTTGGTAATAAGTCAGAACTTATAAATAGTTATGGTGACGGTTTAGATGTAGCAAGACAGGGGATAAAGGCAGGCTCAGACTTATCTCAGTTAGTAGTAGACGGAATGAAGGGAAGCTATGGTTCATTAGGTGGATACGGAGTAACAGCAAATGTTACAGTAAGTGCAAGTAAAAGTAAATATGAATCTAATACAAGCGGGACAACTTCTGTAGCAGGAAATATAAATGTAGGTGGAAATCTTGTAATATCATCTGAAGGAGATGTAAAACTTGTAAATCAAAAAGTGAATGTTGGAGAAAATATTATAGTAGATGCAAAAAGTTTTGAAGCAACAGCAGGAAAAAATACTTATAATAATACAACAGATTCAAGTTCACAGGGAATGTCAGCCGGATATGATTTTACAGGAGGAACAGTAACAGGAGGAATAAACGGAAGTAAAGGAAACAGTAATTCATCATCAGTCTATTATGATAACACAGTAATAAATGCAGGAGGGACATTCCAGTTAACAACAAAAGAAGATGCAACATTCAAAGGAGCCAATGTAACAGCAGATAAGATAGACTTTGAAATAGGCGGAAATCTGAATGTAATATCATTACAGGATGAATACAAGTTAGATGGAAGTAACAAAAGTGGCGGACTAAATTATGGTCATACAGAACAAAGTGACGGAACAGGCTATAATTCAGTATCAGGAAGTGCAAGTTATGGGGAAAGTAAAGGAGATAGTAAGTGGATAAATAATCAGACAAGTATAATAGCAGAAAACGGTGGAAGTATAAAGGTTGGTGAAACTTTAACTAATGTGGGAGCTATTATAGGAAGTATGAACGATAGTATGAGAATTGAAGCAAAAGAAGTAGTAGTAGAAAATTTAAAAGATCATGATAATGGAGAGAATTACAATGTAGGTCTAAGTGGAGTAGACAGAAAAAATGCAGTGCCACAAACAGAATTACAATATGGAAGTCATGATAAGGAGCAGGATACAAATGCAACTTTTGTTAATACAGTAGTGGTAGAAAATGGACAAGAAATAAACCTTGAAGAAAGAGGAATAAATACAGATATATCCAAAGCACAGGTAATAACAAAAGATGATGTGGTTGAACAGATAGACACAAAATTACATACTGATTTATTAAATAGTGGAAAAGTAAAAGATTTGATTAATGATTTAAATAAAATTTATAGCAATGTAGGTGAAGTAAGGGATCAAATTGTTGTTACTAGATTACCAAATGAATCTGTTGAAGAATATTATGGGAAAATAGCAGAGGGTTTAGAGGAAAATAAAATAATAGTTATTGAGATGGATAGAGCAGGAGTTTATGATAGCAGTCTAATAAATAGCTGCACAGGAAGTAATTGTGTTTTATATGATGACGATGGTACAACAAAATTATATGCTCATGATTTATCAGGAAATGCACCAAAGTATGATAAAGTTGAAAATACTAAATTGTATATGAAAGATGGTAAACAATATGAAGGTGTTAATGGAAAAATATTTTATGACTTGCAATCTGTTGTAATGGATGCATCTCAAGAAATAATAAAGATATCTAGAGATGATAATTTAGAATATGGATGGCAAACATATGCTATAGAAACAAAAGATAAAAACGGGAAGACCGTGACGGTCTACGGGTATACACCTTTTGTGCAAAGCGGGGAGGCATCAGCAGCAATAGGACTTAACAAGATCAATGAAGAAATAGCAAAAGGTAATTATATTCCCCTTGGAGCAGTTATAGTAGCAGTTAATCACTCACATGGGAAAGAATATCCTATAAATGATGTGTCAGAGTATTTTTCTCAGGGAGATTTAGGGAATGCAAATGAAAAGCATTCAATATCAGTTGTTACACCAAGTGGAAAAGTATATCAGTATAACAATGATAAAACTATTTATTACTATGGTGATGTGAATATAACACAACCATTGAATTCTGGTAATTTTGAACTAAAAACTGAAAAAATGAATTCTTGGGAACTGAAAAAAGACAGTTCGGGAAATGAAATACATGATTCTAATGGGAAACCTATATTAATACAAGTTGAATATGAAAAATTAATAATTTTTCCAAAATCTAAATAAGGTGGCTAAATATGGCAAAAATAATTTTTATGATAGTTCTAACTTTTTTTTCATTAGGAAAAGAAGCGATTATACTTGATGTTAAGTATGATACTTTACTTATAAGGAAAAATAAAGCTGATAATGAAAATTTGGAAATAACAGGATTAGAAAACGGGAAAGAAGTTATAAGCGAGGTCTATAGAAATGAAATTTTTATATCTGGAAAAAGATATAAATATATTAATGGGAAAAAAGTTTTATTATATGAAAGAAATGTAGAATTAAATCAAGATAATGAAGTGGTGATTGATGATGAAGTTGTTTATTATTTATCTGGTAAACTTAGACAAAGATTCAAATTATTTCCAAAAGGATATCCGTTAAAAAATAATGAGTATGATAATAGAATAAAGTTCTCATCAACATATTTTAATGAAGAGGGGGAAATTATTAATTCTGAAGCGGGATTATATCCAGTGGTATCGAATGTTCTATTTACACCACTTTTTATTTATTTGGTTAGGACAAAAGAATTGATATATTTAATGGATTTAAAAAAGTAAATAATCACAATATTGAATATTTGAATATGATAAAATGCTGATATAAAGGGAGTGTGCAAGAAAGTCTGTAAATTAAATCTGATATAATAAAAGATTTGTTTTTCATATATTGATTTATCT
>NZ_JAMZGM010000173.1 GCF_024158605.1 Sebaldella sp. S0638
GCATCTTCTAAAAGCTCCTGTGACATTTTGCTCATATATTCCAAAAGTTCATTTTTATATCTGTAATATGTTGTCTTCGGAGTTCCAGAAAGTTCCATTATTTCCTTGTCATTTAGCTTCCCGTTGTACTTAATTATTTGCTCCTGAACTTCTAATTTACTGCTTTTGACTTCTTCCTGTGAACGTTCATTTTTTACCGAGCGTTCGCCGAACGTTCGCTGAACGTTCATTTTGTTTTTTTTTACATATTCACTCTTCCAACGCCTTATTGTTCCTTCTGGAACTTTCAATTTTTGGGATATTTCTTTTAATATTCCTTTTTCTGCGTTCACTCCCCCTGCTTTTTCCCAGAGGGATACAAATTCTTCTCTTTTATCCATATTTCAAATTCTATCCCTCCTTCCAAAAAACAAAAAAGGGAGCCACTAAACTTAAGGTACTTTACTTATACCTTTTGGTTTAGAGACTCCCGAATCTTCGAGCAATGATCTCTTTATATTTAATTGTATTCCTTTTCTTATTTTAAATTTATAAAATACTCCCACATCTGCAGGCAATGATATTTTATATACATTATTTTACTATATATTTATATTTTTGTCAACATTATCAAGCCTTTTTCAATTTTTTCAGTATCTCCTTCTTCTGATCCATATTTAGATTATCTATATCTTCAAGTGATAGTTCCTTGCCATCAATCATAAATGCTCTTTGTTGCATTTCCTGATATTTCATTTTTATTTTCTCAAATCCTAAATTAGCCCTGTGTTTTATCCAGTCATAATCTAATCCGATATCTACGAGTAAATCTACAACAGAAGTTTTGTTTTTTATTATCCTGTGAATCCTTTGCAATATTTCAATATCTTCTGGTGAATAGTCTCCTTCCAAAATTTGATTTCCTCTTTTTCCTAAAAAGGCATCCGCAAGAACGTCTTTTGCTTTTAATTTAAATTCTTTCAAATATGGTCTTATTTCTTCCCTACAACGATCGGCTTTTATTCCTGTTAGCCACATTGGCAGGAAGTCAAGTTCTAATAAAGTAGTTTCTTGTTTACCGCTTTCGGTAGGTATGGGTATCATGCCCACACCTTCACTCAAAGTCTCGTCACGCTTGATTCTCTGCAATTGTCCACTTGAATCAAGCCCTAAAATTTCACAAAAAGTTTTTACTACAATATAAATTTTACCATCCTGTGTCTTGATACCCGTTAAATTAACACCATTGAACTCAACTTCTTTTTTCATGATTTCCATAAATTTTCCTCCTAAAATCTATTATTTTTATTGATTTCAAGAGCTTTTTTTGATATAATATTCTTGTTGGGAGATTATTATATCTCAAGCTCTTTATCTATTTTTAGGTGAAGGGCTATTTTTATTTTCCTAAATCCTTTTTAATTAGACTTAACATATATTGCTTTAAACTGATGTCTTCTTCTGCTATTTTAATTTTTATTTTCTTGTACAATTCAGCATCAATTTTAAAATTAATTGTTTTTTCCATATTGCACCTCCACCATAAATACATATTACAATAAATATTTAAAAATATCAAGAAATATTTTACAAATAAAAAATAGCCTCTCTACAAGGCTATACAATTTAATCATTATTTATCTTTTTTCTTTCTTTCAAAACGCCCAACTCTTCCCTCTTATTTTCTTGCCATTTCAAATCATTATTCTCTTTCACTCCAGCAACTTCTTCTTCTGAATAATACTTTCCATCATATTTTAAAGCTAAATCTGCCATATAGGTTAAATTTAATAATTTATATGGATCTGCTGTCAAACTTTTGTACTTTATCTCAATATATTTAGCCAAAGTTCCAAGGCTTTTATCAAAAACTGTCATTAATTCATTTTCGATTATGACTTCATAATCGTTTTGTAAGTTAGCAACGGCATTTTTTAAATCCGACTTTTCAATTTCATTTTTTCTGCTTGCTACTAAGTCCAAAAAATTTATATGTATACTTAAATCAGATACTTTTGTACATATTTTTTCTTTTAGAATCTCTTCTACATCAGAGCAGTACTGATATAAAATTTCTTCCTTTCGTCTTGTTTCTTCAGTTTTGTTAACTATGAGCTGTTCTTCTATCAAGTACAAATCTTTTTCAATTCTCACCTTCCCACATCCGAAAATCACTAGACACAAAACCAATACTATTAGTATCTTTTTCATACACCCTCCTAATTTTTTCTTTTATTCTATCATATTTTTAATTATTTTCAAATAAGAAAACACCCTAATTTTTAGAGTGTCTCTTACATGACTTGATTAAAGATGTTACTGAAATTTTTCTTTTCCTAACTTCTCTATTTCTTATTTGAAAATTGGCATCACAATTAACCCCATTTTCCTTAGCATAAAGTATTTCCCACAGCATATACTCCAATTCCCTGTCCTCTTTTATCATATCAATTAATTTCTGTTCCATGATTTAGCTCCTTATATCACAATATCTTGTGTTAGGTATTGTATTTTCTCGGGGAATTATCCCACTTAAAACTATATATTGTGTTTTTATCTTATCTTCCTATACTTAGCACACAACTCCCCATTTTCTGTCTTTACCTGCTGTACTTCATATTTCCCATCCTCTAATCCTCTTACATTCTTTCTCACAAATTCCAGTAATTTTCCTGTAAAATTATGTTTTGTTATCTTCTCATTACTTATTATTATATATTTCACTATGCCTCCTAAAATTCTATTGATTTTATTATCTTACGGTACATATTCTTTATATGCATACCTAATACCTGACCTCTATTCCTTGTTGTTTCTATCTGCTTATTTAATAACCCCTGCTCTGATTCCAATAAATTTAGCTTTTCCCGTAATTCTTTCTTTTCCATTTCAAGAGTCTCTTTTCTTCTACCAAGTTCTTTTAATTCTTCTGCTTTTTTGCTCTCAAATTCTTCTTGCTCTTTTTCCTTTTCCAATATTTCTGTTAGGAATTCTTGCAGTATATTTTTATTGCCGGCTTTATTTGTTACAAATTCTATGTAATACAGAGTTACAAGGTTATCTTCCGTACTTACTACATACAAAAGCATTGCCTCTTTGTCTATATAGAATTTTGAATATTCTTTTTTTCTGTCATCATATATTCCTTCTGTTAAATATTCTGCCTTTTTAAAAGCTTCTCTCAAATCCTTTTCATACTGAGTTACTTTTTCAGGATTTAAGGCTTTCCAGTCTTTAAAGGCTACCTGACTGCTTATATGGTCTTCTTCTATTCTCTGTGCCCATCTCATTAAGGCATGATCTGTTATGTTCATTTTACCTCCTCCACTATCACATCATTTATCCAACTATCTTCATTTACTAATTGCTGCAATAGTATTTCCTTTACTACACCTATATATTCTCTATTTTCTGATAGTGATGTTATACTTACACGATCCCCTTTTTTTAATGGCTTTATTGTCCATAACTGCACCGCTTCTCTCATTTTTCCTCCTATATTTTTGTAATAAAAAAACAAGACTACTTGCTTTGTCTTGTCTTCAAAGAATTTAATATTTTCAAAGAAATTTCTTTTATTACTGGTACTGTTACACTATTACCAAATTGTTTATACGCTTGAACATCTGAAACTGGTATTTTAAATTCATCAGGAAATCCCTGTAGTCGTGCTGCCTCTCTTGGTGTTAATTTCCTCGGGTTCTTTCCTTTTTGTTCAATTAATATTTCACTTCCATCTTTATAATATCTTGCTGAAATTGTATTTGTATATTCTGAATTTTTATTAAATAGAGTATAACCAAACCCTTTTCCTTTTAAAGAATTTTCACTTTTTCTTCTTTGATGTCCTTCCCATAATTTATCAGATATTGTATATTTATCATCTATTTTTTTTTCAAGAATATCCCCTAACTTTACTTTACTTTTTACAGGTTCAGGAAATTCAAATTTTTTCTTACTATCTTTAAATCCCACTATAAATAATCTTTCTCTGTTTTGTGGTACCCCAAAGTCTTTTGCCTTTAAAACTTCAAAATGAAGATTTTTATATCCTATTTTTTTTAATTCTTCAAGCATTAATTCTAAAGTTTTCCCATTATCATGTGTTTTTAACCTTTTCACATTTTCAAGTAAAAATGCTTTTGGTTTTTTAGCTTTTAAAATCCTAATAATCTCAAAAAAAAGTTGCCCTCTTGGATCACTTAATCCTTTTTGTTTTCCTGCTTGCGAAAAAGGTTGACAAGGGAATCCTGCCAGTAGTATATCGAAATCTGGAATTTCTTTCTCTGATATTTCCATTATATCTCCCTTTACTTCTTCATCATTAAAATTTTCTTTATATGTGTCAATTGAATATTTATTTATTTCTGAACTAAAAACATTTTCTATTTGAATCCCTAATTCTTTACCCGCCTGCTCCATTCCTAATCTTATTCCACCTATTCCAGCGAATAAATCTATTATTTTCATTTTTTCACCTCTTTTTACTTTTTATCCCAATAACTTAATTCATGAGGAACGATATTTAATAAAAAATCTTCATACGATAATACGCTAGTTTCTTCATTATAATACATCTCTTTTACTTCCTTCAAAACCACTAAATTTATATTATTTCTTTTTAAATTTTCTATTGTTGCTTTTGTTATTGCTGCATCTAATGTAAATAAATGTATTCCTGGCATTTTAGTCCTATCTACTTCTTCAATAACCTGTTGCCATCTTTCACGTAATGAAGTCTTCATACTTATTACAATACATCTTTGACGATTAATTTCATATTTCTCTGCCGACGGAATTATTCCGTCAACTAATTTACCCATATTTTTTTCTTTTAAATATGCCTTTAAATTGGCTTGTGTAGAATATGGATAACCAAATATTGATGTTATTATATATTCCATTATAGATTCAAACGTTTTTCCTGATCTACTTCTTCTGCTATTTGTTGTACTTAGTATTATTTGGTAAATATAAGGCATTATTTTACTATTAAATTCACCCATACTCTCTGATATTATTTTCATCTTGTATTCTTCATCACTATATAACTCATTAACACTTGTATAATTTGATATATCTAAATTTAGTTTCTCCTTATATTCTAAAATTTTTTTTAATTCATTTTCATTATTTGAATATTTTGTTAATTTTTCTAATATAACTTTATGAAATTTATCTTCATCTTTTAAATATTCTTGCCATACACCTTCTCTTATAATTAATATCATGTTCGATACTTCATTTTTCATATTTTCAACATTTTTATTTTTTAGATATTCTTTTATATACTCTAGTGGTTGTTTAATTATTTCATTTCTTGTTTTAGATATTTCCTTTTTCCATAATTTATTACTATCTTCTGATAATTCTAAATTATTTTCCTCCATGGTAAAAACTCCTTTTTGAGAAATTATACCATATTTTTAAATTTTTATAAACAAGCTATATTCAATTCTCATTGTCCAAATTATTCATACATACTCTATCCCCTGCCTAAACACCTTCCCCTTATTCTTCTCCAGAAACTCCTGTACCTCATAATTTATCTTAGTCCTATACTTCTCTATATCAAATGCCTTAAACTGCTCTGGATACAATC
>NZ_JAMZGM010000174.1 GCF_024158605.1 Sebaldella sp. S0638
TTTCGGACACCTGCCTTCTCTCAATTAGTTTACACAATCAAGATTTTTGTGTCCACTTTTTCATACTAACACCATTTTTATTTTAAAAAAATATGTTATAATTTTTAAAATTACAATATAATAAGGAGAGTAAATGGAGGAAGAATTAGAATTTTCATCTGTGGAAGAAATACAGAATATGGCATTAAAAAGTGAAAAATTAAGAGAAATTATGAAAGCGGAAATGGGAAATATCGACTTTGATAATATAGACAGTATTCAAGAGTATGTAGATGACTATTTCAGCGTGTTTATACATGACGGAACGCTGGAATTCAATGAGGATTTTTATATGATTGAAGAAGGAGGCATTTATTTCATAAATGGTGACTTTATTATAAACGGTAAGTTAGATACTTATGGAGCAACTACTTTATGTGTAAACGGAAATTTGAGAGCAGATGAAATTATGTTTTGTGACAACGAATATATAATAGAAAAAGATCTAACAGTGAAAGAAAAAATATATTTATGTGATACAGGATTACGTTTGGAAGTCGGCGGAGAGGTCGATGCTCCGGTGATTTATTCCAGTATAGAGGCAGGAGCTGTGAAATTCGGGTCCATTAGTCCCGAAACAAAAGGAGTAATTATCAAAAGCTCTTATGGTATAACAGGTAAAGAGGTATTTTTGAAAAATCTTAATTTAAATGAAATTGTATTTGAAGAAGATTATGAAGCATAATTTTAGTAATTTAAATTGTGAGAAATAAAGCAGAAAAAAGATAATAAAATAAAAATTAAGGAGGATTTTTAATGGATAAAATAAAAGTTTTGTTAGGAATAGGAATAATTTCTCTTATAATAGGCGGGTTTTTGACATTTAACAGTAAAAATAGAAGTCAGGATAATTTAGACATTGCTTTAAATGCCACAAATGCAGAGGAAGCAGCAAAATTAATTTCAAAAAACAACAGAAGTGAAGTCGGGCAGAATACAATAGGGATGGCTCTTTTAGGATTTGGCGGAGGAATAACTGCCGTTTCGTTAATAAGACTGCTGAAAAATAAAAAGTAAATAATATCAGAGTATCTTTGCGGATACTCTTTTTTATGTTATAATATGAAACTTCAGGAGACGGTGATATGGCAAAACATGTGAAAATCGGAAATGAGTATACGAGTTATAAAAAAGAAATATATCTTAACGGGAAAAAATTAAATATAGAATATCCAAAAAGTTTTCTAATTTTAGGCTGTTATTATTCTAAAGACCAGAAAAATGTATATCATAAGGATGTAAAAATAAAAGAGGCTGATATAGAAAGTTTTACGGTTTTGGACTGGGGATATGCCAAAGATAAGTTCAATGTATACTTTAACTATAATATTATCAGCGGAGCAGATCCTGTGAGTTTTGTAATTTTGGCAGATGATGATTACTCGAAGGATAGGAACTCGGTGTTTTATTTAGGGAGAAAAATAGATGGAGCCGTTTCTGATACTTTTCTGACACTGGAAGATGGAAAAGCTGAGGACGAGAATGCCTTTTATTTAGATGGAAAAATAACAGAAAAGAAATAACAGCAGTTATATTTAAATAAATAAAAAATCTCTTTTCTTTTTTCAAAAAATATGATATAAATAATCTATTCTAAGTTTTGATAGTAATATTATATAAAAAAAGGTAGGTAGAACTATGGAAAACTTAGACAATGATTATCTATATTACAGTTGTATATTAATAGATGTACTGTTAGAAAATCCTGACGGATTAGGAGACTTAATTATAGAATTAGAAAACTTAAAAAAAGAATATTGCAGAAATATAAAAAATTGAAAAGAGCGGAATGCTCTTTTTTTCTTTACAAAAAAAATCAGAATAACAAAAATTGCTTATTAAGTCTTGTGTAAGCACCTGAATTAGTATATAATTAAAACAATATAAGGAGGAACGGCTATGAGAAAGTTAGTAACAATTCAAAAAGTTAAAAATATTTTGCCAATTGAAAATTCAGATTTTATTGAGTTGGTTGAAATTATGGGATGGAAATGTGTTGTTAAAAAAGGAGAATTTAATATCGGGGATTTGGGAATTTACTTTGAAGTTGACAGTTTTCTGCCTATAACAGAAAAATTTGAATTTTTAAGAAATAACAGTTATACAAAAAATGAGATTATGGGAGAAGGATTTCGGATAAAAACAGCGAAATTACGAGGTAAAGTATCTCAGGGCCTTTTTTTGCCGCTTAAAGATTTTCCGGAATGTGAGCAGCTGACTGAAGGAACAGAGGTAACAGAATTACTAGGCGTAAAAAAATGGCAGATGCCTGAAGTAGAAGGAGCCGCCGGGATTGAAATAGGAGACAAACCATACGGTATTCCGACAACAGATGAAATTCGTGCCCAGTCAGATCAGAAATTAATAGATGATTTAACAGATAAATCATATTATATAACAACAAAAATGGACGGGACAAGCTGTACAATATATTTTAACAATGGACAGACCGGTGTATGCGGCCGGAATAAGGAGTATAAAGAAACAGATACAAGCAGTTACTGGAAACTTGCCAATATGTACAAGATACCTGAAAAATTAACAGAACTAGGTAAAAATATTGCATTACAGGGTGAATTCTGCGGTGAAAAAATTCAAAAAAACCGTTTGAAATTACAAAAGCCAAAATTTTTTATATTCAATGTTTATGATATTGACACTGCAACTTACTATAATTATAAAGATTTTAAAGATATTATTTCACATCTTGGACTGGAAACAGTACCTATGGAGGAAGAAGGGGAGAATTTTAATTATTCATTGGACGAGCTGCTTGAAAAAGCAAAAGGAAAGTATCCAAGCGGATTGGATAAGGAAGGGATTGTAATAAGAAGTCAGAGCATTACAGAGGATGGGAAATTTCTTTCATTTAAAGTGATAAATAATGATTTTTTGCTGAAGGAAAAGTAATAGGGAAATTTTTTATTACCCCGGCTTATTACAAAAGAAAAGCAGCATTTTTAAAATAGCTGTAATTAAGCGGTTGTTTTTTATATTAATGGCGATATGTATTTTAATATTTTATTTTGTTTGAGGAGGGATCAAATGATCAGAGGAAGAAATTATATTTTATTCGTGTTTATAGTTTTAGTTATGAATATCTCCTGTAGTAAAAATGAAATAAATCCGGCTTATAATGGAAAAAGCAGGTATAAAACTGCCGGAAATGCGATTTATTATGAAAAAAATATTTTGGAAAGTGTAGACCCGGCAAGTTTTGTGATTTTAAATGAATATTATGCAAAAGATAAAAATAACATATACTGGAAAGGGAAAAAAATAGACGGGATAGATGCGGACTCATTTAAAATTTTAGACATACATTATTCAAAAGATAAAAATCACGTATACGGGTTTTATGCTGTAGAAGTAGAGGGGGCAGATCCTGAAAGTTTTGAAGTATTAGGCGATGCTTATGCAAAAGATAAGGTAAGTGTATATTGGGACAGTAAGAAGCTGGAAGGTGCAGATCCGTCGACGTTTAAAAGATTAAGCCATCCTAGTTCTACTTCTTATTCGGCAGATAAAGAAAATGTGTATTATATAACTGAAAAAATAGAAGGGTCTGACCCGCAGACTTTTCAGATATTTCACCATAGTCTTGCTAAAGATGATAAAGCTGTATACTGGCAGGGGAAGCAAATGAGCGGAGCCGATGCCCGGACTTTTGAGTATCTAGGAGGATCTTACTCTAAAGACAAAAATAATATTTATGTGCAGGAAAAAATAATAAACGGTGTAGATAAAAAGACTTTTGAAATGATTGATTCAGCTATATCAAAAGATAAGAATAATGTATATTATAAAAATTTGATAATAGACGGAGCAGATTCTGAGAGTTTTGAGGTATTGGTATGCGGGGAAGTTATAGAACCAAAATCGCTGGAAAAGAAATCAGAGGTAAAAAAGTGTTTGGTGGAGTATAGGGATAAAAACTATATTTATGAGAATTTTCAGATAGAAAACGGGAAATTGAATGTGATAAAGAAGGATAGATAAATACAAACATGCATACATTAATGTTTTTTGGAAGTTATTGTTAAATAAATAGATGCGTTAGAGAAAAGTGGGGGAATAAAAAAAGATTGAGTCCTATACAATATAGAATTCAATCCTTACAGGCTCTTTTGAAATAGCTGTTCAATTTTTAGGTGTTACTTTAATTTATATCCTTTTTGATGTTTTTTATAAAATAATTTTATATTGTCAATTAAAAAAAATAAAAAAATAAAAAATAAAATTGTTAATGGAAAGATAATGAAAGTATTTTGTGTGTATTTAGAGCAATAATACATAAAAAAAGTATGGAATAAGTATATAAATAAAGAATTTTTTCCAATAATATTTATAAAAGGAATATTAATGTTTTTATTTTTCAAACAAAATATAAAAATCAAAAAAACTAATGGTAAAGTTGATAAAAGAAAGTTACTTCCAAGTGCATTTTTAAAATAATTAATGCTAATATACTTTTCTAACATGGATAATCCAGAAAAAATAAAAATTAATGGAATAATGGAACGATTTTTAAACTCAACCAAAATATCACTATATTGGTAAGAAAGAAAACCCAACATTACGAATATTAATGTAAAAAAAATTATAGTTCGAAATGGAAAATTTAAGTTTAAAAAATTATAATAACTTTCATTTTTACCAAATAAAGACATTATGTATAAAGGTAAAGAAACGAATAAAATTATTTTATTAATGGAGAAAAAGTTGGAAAAATAAAGAATAAAAATATCCCAAAATAAAGCAACTAAGAACCAAAAATTTAGCATAAGACCAAACCAAAATAGTCCTGAAAAAGTGATTGTGGGAACTTTAAAAATAAAGACAACATAAATAAGATAAGCTATTAAATATGTCAATAATATTTTTGTTTCATACTTTATAAAATATCTGAAATTATTAATATGTTTGGCATATAAAAAACCAGAAATGATCAAAAAGCATGGGACTGCTATTCTCGTAATAGGATCAAATAAAAAATAATAATATTCAAATTTATTAATGAATCCAGAGTGAATCATTATAACAAAAATAGAGGCTATGCCTTTTAAAAAATCAAAAGAATTAATACGTTTATTCATAAATACTCCTAATATAATTTTTTAATTAATTATATCGTGAATTAATTTAAAGGAGAAATAAAAAATGAAAATATATATTGAAAATAAAGTAGCATCATTAGATAAAAAAAATGTAGTTTAGAAAAGATAATACGGAATTATTGACAAAAATTGAAGAAAAAAGTTACCAAATAGAAAAAATAAATTATAAATTGTGTAGAAAAAAATTATAACTTAAATCTTATTGATTTTTATTAGAATGAATATAAACAAAACAGTTAGAAATATAAAATATTTTAAGAACCTGTAAAAGAGTTTTTTTATAATCTTCACATAGATGTCATAGTTATGCGATAAGATGTAATAAAGAATTAGACCAGTTATAAAATGTCAAGGAAAAAAAGAAGAATTTTTAAATAAAAAAATGAGTATCACAAAATAGACAG
>NZ_JAMZGM010000175.1 GCF_024158605.1 Sebaldella sp. S0638
ACATATTTTTCCCTGATATTTCTGCTGCTATTAGTGAACTTCCACTTCCTAAAAATCCATCCCATATATTTTTATGACTTTCTTTTAAAAAGTTTTCATACAGCCAGTTATATAGTCTTACTGGTTTCTGATTGGCATGTATTCTTTTTATACTTTGATTTGTTCCTACTATTCCATTTTTTCCTTTTTCCGGTTCATATTGTGTACCTGTAAATCCAAACCAGAAAAACCTTGCTATCCTTTGTCTGTGTTTCACTTTGCTCCAGCATAATTCAAACTCTGATAATGTGTAATCTGCTTTGGCTATATTCATACTCTCTGATTCGAAGTCGGTTCTTTTATCCCATACCAGCCAACTTCCACCTTCTATTTCTTTTATGTAATAGTTAGCCCCCCACCAGAACTGTTCTTCTACATTCTTAAAATATTCAAGAAAAATACTACAATCAAAGTGTTTATCATCATTTAATATCTTCCTATAGTTTTTACCATCACTCATAGTTGAAAAATCTGTATCAAGATTCATTCCATACGGAGGGTCTGATACTACCGCATCAACTTTTATTCCTTTTAGTAGTTTATCTAGATTATCCTTACTAAAACTGTCTCCGCATAGTATTCTGTGATTTCCTAATTCTATTAAGTCCCCTCTTTTTATGACTAAATTCTTTACTTCTTCCGGTATATATTCATCATCAACTCTTAGTTTTTCTTCTTTTATTTCCTTAAGTTCTGTATCTTCAATGAATTTTAGGTCCTCATCATTAAATCCCAGTAATTCAAGATTTATATCCTCTAAATTAAGAAGCTCTGTTTTTAGAAGATCTTCATCCCATAAACTTAATTCCTTTATTTTATTATCTGCAAGTCTGTATGCCCTTACCTGATCATCTGTTAAATCATCAGCTATTACACAGTCTATTTCTTTATATCCAAGTTTTTTAACTGCCTGTAATCTTCCATGACCTGCTACAATTACATTATTTCTGTCTATTACAATTGGCTGTCTAAATCCATATCTTTTTATTATTTCAGCGAGTTTTGTTATCTGTTCTCTGCTATGGATTACCGGATTATTCTCATATTCTCTTAAATCTTTTATATTTATTTTTCTTATTTCCATTTTTTCTCCTAAAAAACAAAAGAGCCACCAAACTAATAGACTTTTACATCTAGTTAGTTCAGTAGCTCTTGGGATCCCAAGCATCAACTACTCGTTTATTTAAAATTTTGTTTTTTTCATCTTAGTTTTTATTTTCCCATATTCATAAGAAAATTCTATAGTTCCTTTTCCAGTTAATATTTCTTTGATTACTTCCTGAATTTCTTTATTTTCTCGTATGTATTTATATATTTCTTCCAATTCCATTTTTTACTCCTTTATTATATCATTTAAACATTAACTTTTCAATATTCCACTATAGCTTTTTTATTATTACTTTATGCCCGCCTTTCATCTTATCCTCCTATACTTCGCACATAACTCCCCATTTTCCGTCTTTACCTGTTGTACTTCATACTTCCCATCCTGTAGTCCTCTTACATTTTTTCTCACAAATTCCAGTAATTTTCCGGTAAAATTATGTTTTGTTATCTTCTCACCACTTATTATTATATATTTCATTATCCCTCCTAAAATTCTTTCATAATAAAAAACAAGACTTTTAGTTGTCTTGTCTTATTTACCTATATTTCTATATTTATTTTTTTTATTTCTTCTTCCAAATATTTAACTGCTTCTTCTTCTGTTTTTTCTATTGCTATTTCTACTGCCTTTACTGAATTTTCTAACAATTGTTCAGATCGTTCTTTTAAATAAAATGATTTTTGAATTTTCTCTGATATTTTTTGTTGAATGTTGAAGTCTATTTTGGGAACTAGTATATTTTTAATATCATTACTAGATATGTTCGTTTGAACTCCACCAGTTCCGATTCTATCTAATTGAGTTTTTCCTATCCTAGAATTTAGAATCAATGCTAACACAAAAGAATCGTAATCTTTTACTGAAAATCTAAAAATCCTCTGATTTACCACTGCCTCTATATCATCCCTTATCACACAAGCACTCCCTATTGTTCCAGACATAGAAATTAGTATATCATATTTTTTCACGAAATCTTTAGTAGTTTGTTCAGCAACTTCATTTGAAATTGATACACTATTTTTTATATCTAAGTCACCATTAATGATATTATTTATTCTGATTAACTTTACCACTCCATCTTCTATATAATCACAACTTTTAAAAGCAAAACCAGTTGAATATTCCTTTATATAATCCTTCAACTTTCCATATCCATTTTTATATATTTTAATTTTTTTTATTATATCATCATATTTAGGTTGATAATACTCAGCATCCAATCTTCCACTTTCTAAAAAAGAAGCTGATAAACTTTTTATAGAAATATTTTCTTCTAATAATTTATAGTTATCTAAATTAAGTTCTTTTAAAAGTATTTCTTGTGCTTCTTTATACAAATTTTCTGAAATTATCTTGTTTTTATTAGCAATTAAAAATCTCGATTCTACCAATTTTTGAAGTTTCATATCAAGTAATGGTATTTCTATTTCTTTCACTTCTTCTGGATTTATATTTGCTTGATTAATTGACTCTCTAACTCTTGACTTTAGCTGTTCTACTCCAAATTTAGAATTCAAGAAAGCAGTCAAATACTCTGGTAAACAAAATTTTTCATTTGTATTAAATCTAACTAAATAAGAAGCGAAAATAAAATCTTTTTCTGAATTTTTATAAAAGATCCCTGTTCGGCCAACCCATTCCAGAGAATTTGTCCTATTAAATAAAACATCTTTGTCATTTAATTTAAAGCTATTTAATTCATTTTTATTGATATCGGCATATTTTTCAACTTCACTTTTAGTTAACATTTTAGAAATTTCATTCATTCTATATATCGGATAACCTATTCTGTCTTCATTCATTGATATCGAAATTCCATATTGAGAGTTTCCAAGTAATTCCCCAATTTTCATATAATTTAACTTTAAATTCTTATATATTTGAGTAGTCCAAACATTACTGTCTAGTCTAAAATCTTTATTTTTTAAAGTTTCTGTGTAATTTATTTCTTTTAATTCCAGCCTGTCCCTTAGCTCATTATATTTATTTTCATTAAAAGGTTCTAAAGACAGGCTTTCTAAAAAAAACTTAGTTCCTCTTTCTTAGCAAATTCTATAAATGCCTCTGCTATTCCATCCTCTGTTAATCCTTCATGATTGTATAAATCATGTTCCACAATTAGATGATCATGCGTATCTAACCTATTTTCTCCATTTTCATCTTTTACATATATTTTTTCTCCTGAATTATCTTTTCCAGATTTTTGCATTGTTGCAAAAAATATATTATAATCCTCTACTCTAGGACATAAATTTCCATCCCACTTTTGTACAAATAAAACTGAAGTTTTTGTTCCTGTATGTGGTTTAAATGTATTCCCATGTAATCCTACTACTGCCAAAATCCTTCCATGTTCTGCTATAAATTCTCTAATTTTTTGATCACTTGAATTATTAAATCTTCCTTGTGGCAGAACTATTGCCATTCTTCCACCAGGTTTAAGAAATTTCAAATTACGCTCAATAAATAAGACGTCTCTTCCCACTTTTGCTTTCCATTTATCTTTACTTTTTTCTCCAAGTTCATATTGAGTTATGATTTGTTGTTCTTTTATATCACCTGCAAAAGGGGGGTTTGCTAGTAATACATCAAATGAAAAATTTTTATAATCACTAGCTTTAGGTGCTCTCAATTTTTTTAATTTTCTAAAGCCTTTATTATATGTATCATTCCAACTTTCTTGTTTAGAAATCTCATCCCATCTATTATAGTCCAAAGTATTTAAATGTAAAACATTTGTTTGACCATCTCCTGCAATTAAATTTAAGGTTCTTGCTACTCTCACAGCTTTTTCATCAAAATCTATTGCGAATACTTTACTTTCAACATATTTAAGTTCTCTTTGTGTTCTTTTTTCAGTAGTAAAATTAGGACTTTTTTCTAATCCCATTTCTTCTCTTATCTGATTCCATACATGAAAAATACTATGTACTGTAAAACCAGCACTTCCAGCCGCTGTATCAATTATATACTCTTCTTCTTTTGGATTTATCATTTTAACACACATATCTATTACATAACGTGGAGTAAAATATTGTCCCTTTTCTCCTTTACTAGACTTACTCATTAAATATTCAAAAGCATCATCTACAACATCCAAATTAGAATTAAATAACTTATATTTTTGCAGAGAGGCAACACAAACTGCTAAATGTGAAGGAGATAATGTTACTTTACTATCTTCTGAAAATACACCATACCATTTTTCTTTAGCCTCCTCAAACAAATACCCTATTTCTTCTCTTAACTCGTAGTCAGTATAGCCAGCATTCCAAAAACGCAAAAATTCATTTGGATTTTGAGCAGATGTTAACTCATCATACAATTTAGAAAAAATTAGTTTAAACACTTCTTCAAATACATCTACTCCTGCATTTGCTAAAACTTCATCCTCAATTTCTAAAATTATATCTTTCAAAGATCTCTTAGAAGTTTTAAGTTCATCAATTTCGCATAAATCTTTATATGTCTTTCTTTCGTTTAAAACATCTACTAACTTTTGATTTGCTCTTGGTAAATCTGTTATTTCTTCAAAATAATTAGGATCTTTTCTATGCCATGGTACAACTTCTTTTCCATTTGTCCATATTCCTATTGGCGCCCCAGTTGCATTACAATATGATTTTAACTGTTCTTTTCCATCTTTTAAATTAAATTTTTTAACTTCAACTATAATATAAGGAACATCTGGCCTATCTTTATCCCAAATTACTATATCAGCCTTTTTTACTTCTCTTCCGAAATGAACTGGCGATTCAAGACTAATCCTACTCTTTGGATATTTATATTTATTTATTAGAATATCTAAATACAACTGTCTTATTACTTCTTCAGGTTTAAGTACTATTTCCCTTTTTCTAATGATACACTCTACATAAGGAGTTTCACCACTTTTAACTTGTCTTAAAACTATTTTAGTTTCTAATTCCTTTTTAGCTTTTTCAGTAAAAATACTTTCATCATAATTCGAATTTTTCAAAATATCATTTAATTTCATTCTTACCCCTTACTTTTATATTTTATGGTTTGCAATTTATACTTTTGAATTATACCATAAAATCATTTTTTTATAAATAATACAAGACTAAATATTTAATTCCCATTGTCCAAATTACTTATGCATATGCTATTCCTTGCCTAAACACCTTTCCTTTATTCTTTTCCAAAAACTCCTGAACTTCATAATTTATCTTAGTCTGTAATGGTCAAGCAAAATGGGAACATTAGGATCCAAAGAAATTGAATCTAGCCTGGTAAGGAGTAATAAACCCA
>NZ_JAMZGM010000176.1 GCF_024158605.1 Sebaldella sp. S0638
TTCGGACACCTGCCTTCTCTCAATTAGTTTACACAATCAAGATTTTTGTGTCCACTTTTTCATACTAACACCAATATCCAGATTACGTATATTACCTATTATATCCGAACTGTCTGATTGTGCCAAACCGTTATAAGCTGTTACCGAAGAAGAACCTGATATTCTTCTGCTTATTGAAATACCAGTATTTTTATCTCCTGCTACGTTTATTGTCCCGGTATCTCCGTTAATAACCGTCTCTTCAAAATACTTTGCTCCTGTAGAAGAAGTCATAAATATATTAGGAATTCTTATTCCATAGTTCATAGAACCATTCATATCTATATTTCCTGATTCTACATATATTGTCAATGGATTTCTTGTATAATCATAGTTATATTTTGCGAAATCAATCCCTATACTTTCACTGCTGTTTATTACTATTTTATTTTTATTCAAAAAAGCTGATTCTTCAAGAGGTTTTCTCACCAAAACCCCGCACAGATTATTTAGTGTACTTGAACCTGAATTTTCATACAGACATCCTCGCGGTTCAGCATCATCTTTCTGGGTTTCCAGCATTATGCTCGCCCCAAGAAGGTTCTTCCCGCCTGCAAGAATTATTTCCCCGTCATTTATTATAACCGCAGGTAACGCATTAAAAGACTGATATTCTACAGCGACTGTCATGTGACCGTCATTTCTTCCGTGAAGTTCTATTACAGAACCCGGTGCTATATTGAAAAACGTTTTTTGGTCTTTTTCCCCAAATGCATGATTAACACTTATAAAACGTGTAGAATTATTGGCTGCCCCGTCTGTATAAGCATTTGTAGTTTCATTGATAAATACCCAGCTTCCGCTTAATGTGTAAGAACCTGCCAGTGCATTTAAAAATGCATGCGGATAGCTATTACTGTACATACTGTATGTTCCCGCCGAAACTGTTCCCGATGTAGGCGTACTTCTAGTATAGCCAAGCCTTGTGGCGTCATTATAACCATTCCACTTAAAACCTGATCCGCTTATTTCCACATTTTGTGCTGATCTTACTGTTACTGTGGCAGTACCGCTGACAGGTTCTGCGCTGGAATTCCCCAAAATCGAACTCCCCTCTGTCATAAATCCGATTCCCGCAGCCTGCCCGTATCCTGTAGATACTTTTTCCAGAATAGCGGCATTAAATAATTCCGGTATATTTAATTCCTGTGTAAATGGGTTAAATGCTGGGTCAGAAATCATAATATCCGATATTGTGTATTCTTCCGGACTCTCATAACTATTCTCTATATCAAAATTAAGACCATTATCCAAAATTTCTGAAATTATCCCCCTCTTTCTATAATTCACACCTCTCACAGGAATTATAACATCCAGATCAGCTGTATTAACTTTTTTAGGTGAATTTGCATAAATTCCGGTATTATTTTCCCCTCTGCTTTTATTACTGTAGTAGCCTGAAAAAAATATCTGATATGAAAGACATTCCGGCTTTACTATGTAATCCGACTGTAAATAAAGATCTTCCAGTTCGTTTCGTTTCTGCTTCAATATTTCTTCTATCAAAGCATAACTTTCTTTGTCCATTTTTTTGTCAGACATTTTTTCTGTAATACTGGTATAAAGCTGTTTATGCTTTAAATTATCCTGCACATAATTTTTACCATATGCCATAGCTAATGAATTCAAAGCAATAGCTACTAATAATTTTTTATTCTTTTTAATCATGGTTTCTCCAATTCTTTTATTAATGGGTATAAACAGAGTTTATACGGTAGTCTCTGTCATTCAACTAATTTGATTATAATTATTTTTCTAAACAATTAATATTTTTCAGTAACATTATTTTAGTCTCATTTTATTGATCAAACAATTAATAATACTGATTTTGTATGATGATTATATACATTTTCAATTTACTTGTCAATATAAATTTAGAATTTTCCCTCTAATTTTATCAGAATCTTTTTGTAACCAATCCTAAACTGTATAAAATACTCTTCTAATACTGAAAAATCGAAAAATTACAAACTTTCATTTATGATTTTATACTTATACACCTTTGTTTTAGATTTACACATAATAAGTATTTTCAAAAGTATACTATGTCATTTTTATTCTTCCATTATTAACTTTAAATTGCACCCTGCAATAGCACAATCCCTCTATTGACTTTTAATCAACTATTTTATTCATTTCTTTTAAAATTATTAATAAAAAAAATTTTTAAAAAATATTTTTTTCTTCACCTACATTTCACATTGATGTTATATCATAGATATATAGAAAAATTTATGAGGTGATTAAAATGACTAAAAAAAATATAATTGCAACACTGGCTGTAATGACAGCTCTGTCTTCATTCTCTTTTGCAGCTGAGACTGCTCCTGCACCGGCTCCGGGAAGACCAGCCATGCAGAAAACAATGTCTGCCGAGGATAAAAAATTATATGAGCAGATCTTCTCGAAATATGAAGATAAATTCAATAAACTTGATGTAAATCTGTTAGAAAACAGACAAGAATTACAGAAACAGCTTAGAGCAGAGAAAGTTGACTGGAAAAAAGTAGAGACTCTTACTAAAAAGAAAGCTGATCTGAAAGCTCAGAAAGAACTTTTAGGATATCAGATGAGAGCCGAACTAAAAGACAATAATCTAAGACCGTTTCATCACGGAGGAAAACAATATCACAGAGGAGACAGACCTGCTCCTCCCAGAGGATAGAATTCCGCCGGCTAAATAAGCCCACTATATTCTTTATAGTATAAATCCAAAAATATTTTGGAGAAATAAATATTCTGATACTATTGCCAAAAACAGATATTTATTTCTCCCTATTTACATTTTATAAATAATACTTTTTACATAATTTTATTTATATGATATAAATAGATATAAAAAATTTACTCTGTCATCTGATAAACTTTAATATGACAGAATGCGACCACATTAAGGAGGGAAAATGAAAATTTTAATTGTAGAGGATGAAGAAAGAATACGTAAAGTGGTTCGTTCTTTTCTTATAAAAAATGGTTATGTTGTAAGAGAGGCCGCTGACGGTGAAGAAGGTCTAGATCTTTTTTATGAATGGAATCCGGATCTTGTACTCCTTGATGTTATGATGCCTAAAAAAGACGGTTATGAAGTATGCAGAGCTATTAAAAGTGAGAAAACCACTCCTGTTCTTATGCTTACTGCCAAAACTCAGGAAGAAGACGAGATAAGGGGGCTTGAAATCGGAGCCGATGATTATATACGAAAGCCTTTCAGCCTGAAAATTCTGGAACTTCGTCTGAAAAATCTGCTTGGTGATGAAATATACACTATCGGAGAGTTTAGATTTGTAAAAAATGAAAAAAATGTATATTTTAATGATAAAATTGTTGATCTTCCCCCTAAGGAATATGATCTGCTCTATTATCTTGCGAAAAATCACAGCAAGATCTTTTCCAGAGAACAGATTTTAAATAATGTATGGGATCTTCTCTGTGAAAGTGATCCCAGAACTGTGGATACCCATGTGAAAAATCTGAGAAAAAAGATAGGACATGAGTTTATTACCACAGTAAAAGGATTTGGATATAAATTTGAGGTGAAAAATGAAAATAATATATAAGATATTCTTCTTTACAATGTTATTAATTATTTCCACGATAACATTCGGAATATTATCAAATAAATTATTTTTGAATAGTTACTATGTAGCTCTGAGGGAAAAGGAACTTATGCGTATTGCTGCTACTCTGGATACCAGAAAGCTTATTCCTGTGGAGAAAAAGAGTATTGATATTGATGATGAGACTTCATATAATTTTATTCCCAGAAGATTGTTGGAAGACACCAGAAACAGGACTACGAAAGCTTTTAAAAAAAATAATTACGAATTTGAAATATTAAAATTTTCCAGAGGTCCTACATGGCTGAAATTAATAATCAGAAAAACACCAGAAGGGCAGTACGCGCTGATAACCCCTCTTGAGCAGGTGGAAAATGCAGTGGAGGTCTCTAATACTTTCTATGTTTATGTCGGTCTGATTTCTCTCGTTTTTTCGATTCCTCTTGTTATGATATTTTCCAGATACCTGTCCAGAAAAATTACTCTGATAAACGGAAATATCAAAGAAATTATCAATCTTAACTTTTCAGAAAAGCTTGATTTACACACAAGGGATGAATTCGGTGAAACGGCTAATAATCTGAATCTTCTTTCACAGACTCTGGAGAACAATCTTCAGAATCTAAAAAATATGAATGTGGAGTTACAGCATGATATAGATTATGAAAGAAAAAAAGACCAGGATACCAAGAATTTTATTACTGCTATTACACATGAACTGAAAACTCCCATTACTATTATGAATACACATGCGGAGTTTATTGCCGGAGGATATGCTGATACTCTGGATGAGCTTCAGGAATATGCAGGTGAAATTATAAATGGAGGTCAGCATATGACTAAGCTTATTGATTCACTACTAGTTCTGCTGAAAAGTTCGTCATTTTTACATGAATTTAACTATGAAGTATTTGAATTAAGAGATTTCATTAATTCTGTACTCCAAAAATATAAAGTAGATTTTGATACAAAAGGTATTCTTTTGGACTTCAGCGTTCCGAAGACTATGGTAAATTCTAACCGGACTCTGCTGTTACAGGTTCTTACCAATCTTATCAGCAATGCTATTTCTTTTGTTCCTGATGACGGAACAGGTGAAATAAAAGTTCATTCCTTCTCAAAAGGAAATTATCTTACTATTGAGATTATAAATAACGGGCCTTCGATTCCTGAAGAGGTTATAGATAAAATATGGAAGCCATTCTTCAAAGAAGATGATTCCCGCAGCAGAAAATACGGAGGTACCGGGCTTGGTCTTGCTATTGTACAAGGTATCCTTGAAAAATTAAATTGTGACTGCGGTGTAGTAAATACTGAAAACGGCGTAAAATTTTGGTTTGATGTGGAAAAATCACTATAAAAATTGATTATTTAATAAAAAATCTGCTATAATAATACACATATAAACTTGAAAGGGAGAATTATTATGGCAAAAATAACTCCATACTTTTTATTCAATGGAAATTGCAGAGATGCTATGGAATTTTATGGAAAAATATTTAATGCAGAGCCGATTTTTGAAACTTTTGAAGAAGTTCAAAATCCTGCTCTTACAGATGAAACTAAAAATCTTATTTCTCACGGGGAACTAAAAATCGGCGAAGAAACAATCATGTTTGCTGATGTTCCGCCTGCCTACACTTATAACTTTGGAAATAATATTGTCACAGCTTTCAGATCTTCTTCTCTAGAAGAAATAAAAGAAGTTTTTTCAAGGGAGTGTGCAAGAAAGTCTGTAAATTAAATCTGATATAATAAAAGATTTGTTTTTCATATATTGATTTATCTAT
>NZ_JAMZGM010000177.1 GCF_024158605.1 Sebaldella sp. S0638
ATATAGAGAAATGTACAAAAGAATGAATGAGGCAAGAGCCTTTGAACAAAAAGTATCATGGTTCTTTTCAAGAGGAATGGTTCACGGAACTACACACCTTTCTATGGGAGAGGAAGCTTCGGGAGTTGCCCCTTGTATGGCACTTGAAGACGGTGATCTGATCACTTCTACTCACAGAGGTCACAGTCAGGTTATTGGTAAGGGAGTAGACCTAAATAAAATGATGGCTGAACTTTTGGGGAAAGCCACAGGATATTGTAAGGGAAAAGGCGGTTCAATGCATATTGCAGATATAGATTCGGGGAATCTCGGAGCTAACGGCGTGGTAGGCGGAGGACATGGTCTTTCTGTAGGAGCTGCATTAACACAGCAAATGAAAAAAACAGGAAAAATCGTACTTTGCTTTTTTGGGGATGGGGCAGCTAATGAAGGTAGTTTTCATGAGGCTTTGAATCTGGCATCGATATGGAAGCTTCCTGTTGTCTTTTATTGCGAGAATAATCTTTACGGTATGTCTATGTCTATGGAAAGACATATGAATATTACAAATATAGCAGACAGAGCATCAAGCTACGGAATACCGGGGCATATAGTAGATGGTAATGATGCTGTTGGGCTTTATGATAAAATGCTTGAGATATTTAAGTATGTCAGAGAAGGGAACGGGCCGGTTCTTGTGGAAAGTAAAACTTACAGATGGCTGGGACATTCTAAGAGTGATGCCAATGTTTACAGAACTAAAGAGGAGATCGAGGACTGGAAGTCAAAGGATCCTATTGAAAGAATGAAGAAGCAGCTTGTAAAAGAGAAGATTTTTAAAGAGGAAGAACTTATTGAAATAGAGGAGACAGCTAAAGCGGATATAGAAAAAGCTGTGGAATTCGCTAATAATTCACCTGATCCTGAATTGGAAACAGCGTTAACAGATGTGTATGCTGACTAAAATTTTAATGTTTTGTCTGACTCAGATGAGTGCATGACAATTATCAAAAGCAAGGCAGAAAATGAGGAGGAAAATAAATGAGAGAGATAACATATGCAGAAGCAATCAGAGAAGCTATGTCGGAAGAAATGAGAAGGGATGAAAATGTATATTTATTAGGAGAAGATGTCGGTATATACGGCGGTGCATTCGGTGTATCTGTAGGCATGATAGATGAATTCGGTGAAGAAAGAGTCAGAGATACTCCAATATCTGAAGCTGTTATTGCCGGCGCTGCTGCCGGTTCCGCTGTTACCGGTATGAGACCAATTGCTGAACTCATGTTTATGGACTTTTCCACTATCGCTATGGATGCCATCGTCAATCAGGCTGCCAAAATGAGATATATGTTCGGAGGAAAAGCTCAGGTGCCATTCGTGTTAAGATGTCCAGCAGGTTCTGGTACAGGTGCCGCTGCACAGCATTCACAAAGTCTGGAAGCATGGTTCTGTCATATTCCCGGACTTAAAGTAGTCGCTCCTTCTACACCTTATGATGTAAAAGGTCTTCTAAAAAGCTCTATCAGAGATAATAATCCTGTTATCTTTGTAGAACAGAAACTTCTCTACAGAACAAAAGGTGAAGTACCTGAGGAAGAATATACTATCCCTTTAGGTGTAGCTGATATAAAAAGAACTGGTAAAGATGTCACTGTAGTAACATACGGAAGAATGCTCCCCAGAGTTCTTGAGGCAGCAGAAGAAGCAGCTAAAGACGGAATAGATGTAGAAGTAATTGATCCAAGAACACTTGTACCTCTTGATATAGAAACAATTAAGAATTCTGTAATTAAAACAGGAAGACTGATAGTAGTTAATGAAGCGGTAAAAAGAGGAAGCTATGCAGGGGAAATAGTATCTGAAATAGTAGAAAGCGAAGCTTTTGACTATCTTGATTCTGAAATAATAAGATTATCGGGAAAGAATACACCAATACCGTATAACCCAAAGCTGGAAGCCTATGTAGTACCAAGTAAGGAAGATATAACAGAAGCAATATATAAGGCAGTAAATAAAAAGTAAAAGAAAACCGCTTTTAGAACTTTCTAAGAAGGAGGAAACATGTCAGTAGAGATAATAATGCCAAAGGCAGGAATGTCAATGGAAGAAGGAACAATAGTAAAATGGCTGAAAAATGAAGGAGATGAAATAAAAGAGGGAGAGGCTATAGTGGAAATATTAACAGATAAAGTTAATATGGAAGTAGAAGCCGAAAGCTCAGGTTATCTTTTAAAGAAAGTAAGATTTGAAGATGAGGTACTGCCTGTATTCACTGTTATAGGATATATAGGTGAGATGGGTGAAACTGTCAGCGAAACTCCAAAAACTCCGGAAAAAACAGAAATAGTGGAAGAAAAGAAACCTGATAAAAAAGAAACAGAAGAAAACTCTGTATTCTTTAATAAGTCCCTTATGCTGCCAGATAAACTAAACAGAGCAACCCCGGCAGCAAGAAAGAAAGCAAGAGATAACAGCTTAAGTCTCGGGGATATATCAGGATCAGGTCCAAAAGGAAGAGTGCAGTTAATTGATGTAGAGACTTTCCTTGCAGACGGTACCATAAAAGCAACCCCTCTTGCAAGAAAGATAGCAGGACAGGAAGGTATAGACCTTGACAGTATCAGCGGAACAGGGGCAAAAGGTAAGATATTCAAAAGAGACCTTACTCTTAATGCCGCACCTGAAATAATATCAAAAGAAGCAGAATTAAAACCATATTCAGGTATAAGAAAAGTAATAGGGGACAGAATGACAGAAAGTCAGTTTTCTGCACCTACATTTACTTTAAATATAGAAGTGGGTGTGAATAAGCTTCTAAAACTAAAAGATAAAATAGCACAGCCTCTGATGGATGAAACAGGAGAAAAGCTGACAATAAACGATCTTCTTATCCTTTCTATAAGCAGAGGAGTAAAAAAGTATCCTGATATAAATGTATCATTAACAGATAAAGGAATTCTGTGTCATAAAGAAATAAATGTAGGATTTGCAGTATCAGGAAACGGCGTATTAATGGTACCTGTAGTTAAGAATACAGAAGATAAGGGAATAAGAAATATACTGACAGAAGGAAAAGACCTTATCAAAAAGGCAAGGGACGGAAAACTCGGAGCAGCAGAACAAAGCGGAAGTACAATAACATTAAGCAATCTTGGAATGTACGGGGTACATTACTTTAATCCGATAATAAATCAGCCAAACAGCTGTATAATAGGAGTAGGAACAATAGAGGAAAAACCAGTGGCAAAAGACGGAAAGATAAAAATAAAGAAAGTAATTTATCTGAGTGCAACATTTGATCACAGGGTAATAGACGGAGCACTTGGAGCAGAATTTATGCAGTATATAAAAAAATTAATAGAAGACCCTTATAGTCTGTTAATATAGATCTTACCGGCAGAGGATGCAGATATATAAAGTGTCTGTATCCACAGGTGAGGTACAAGAAAGGAAGAATATGTCAGTAGAAATAATAATGCCTAAAGCAGGAATGTCAATGGAAGAAGGAACTATAATAAAATGGTTGAAGGAAGAAGGAGATGCAGTAAAAGAAGGAGAACCAATAGTCGAAATACTGACAGATAAAGTAAATATGGAAGTAGAAGCAGAGAGTTCAGGTTATCTTTTGAAGAAAGTAAGATTTGAGAATGAGGTGCTTCCTGTATTCACAGTAATAGGCTATATTGGTGAAAAAGGAGAAAGTGTAAAAGAAACAGTTAAAGAAAAGAATGAAGAAATAAAAGAAGTAAATACTAAAATATCAGATGAAAAAGAATATGATGTAATAGTAATAGGCGGAGGTCCTGCGGGATATATAGCAGCCAATAAGGCTTCCCAGCTTGGAGCCAAAACAGCTTTAATAGAAAAAAGAGAACTTGGAGGAACCTGCTTAAACAGAGGCTGTATTCCTACCAAGACATATATAAAGAATATAGAAATCTTAGAGGAAGCAGAAAAGGCACAGTCAAGAGGTCTTGATATAAAGATAACAAAGAATATATCCGATCTGACAAAGGCAGTGGAATTTAAGAATAAGGTAACTAAGAAACTTTCACAGGGAGTGGGAGGTTTATTAAGAAGTTACGGAGTGGATGTATACAGTACCGGCGGAAAGCTTTTAGAAGATAAGAAAGTAATCCTTGAAGACGGTAATGTATTAAAAGGAAAGAAGATAATCCTTGCAGGAGGATCAAAGACAAAGTATCTGAATATACCCGGAATAGACAGTGACAAGATACTGACAAGTACAACAATACTTGATCTTAATAAAGTACCCGAAAGACTTGTAATAGTGGGAGGGGGAGTAATAGGCTGTGAGTTTGCAGAAATATTCAGGGGATATGGAACAGAAGTAACAATAGTGGAAGCAATGCCGAATCTTTTACCTTTTAATGATAAGGAGATATCTTTGGAACTGGAAAAGATATTTAAGAAAAAAGGTATAAAGATACTGACAGATAAACAGGTAACAGGATTTAAGGATAACGGGAAAGAGATAGAAACAGAGCTAAAGAGCGGAGAGAGTTTGAGCAGTGAATATGTACTTTTCTCAATAGGAAGAGAAGCAGACCTCAGCAGTGTGGAAGGACTGGATATAGCACAGGAGAGAGGTAAGCTGACAGTAAATGAATATATGGAGACAAGTATAGAGGGAGTATATGCTGCAGGAGATATAAACGGATTATCAATGCTTGCCCACTCGGCATTTAAGATGGGAGAAGCAGCAGCGGCAAATGCACTTGGAGGAAGAGAAGAAGTGAGACTGGAGAATACGCCGAAATGTGTGTATACTCTGCCAGAGATAGCTTCTGTGGGACTGACAGAAGAAGAAGCGGTAAAGAAATATGGAGGAATAAGAACAGGAAGATTTAACTTTGGAGCAAATGGAAGAGCAATAGCTTCGAGTGAAGAAGAAGGGTTTGTAAAGGTAATATGTGACGAAAAGTACGGTGAAATACTGGGCTTACACATAATAGGAAGTAAGGCAACAGAGATGATAAGTGCGGGAGTAATCTTGATGGAAATGGAGATAACAATAGAGGAGGCATCAGAGATCATATATGCCCATCCTACATTCTCGGAAGCAATACTTGAAGCATGTGCAGACTGTCTTGGGAAGGCGCTTCATCTGCCTAA
>NZ_JAMZGM010000178.1 GCF_024158605.1 Sebaldella sp. S0638
ATTTCAAAACACCTCTTTCTTTTTTTATTATATCATTGTTTAGATTTTGGTGTTCCTACTTTACTATAGCACTACAAATGCTGTGAAATGGAGAAAATTAACTTCTGAAGAATTGAATATAAAGAAAGAAATTTATAATGAGTGTCGAGAAATAAATTTAAAATTATATTATCTTTTAAATAAAGGATTGGAATCAATACAATATGAGGGGAGATATTGTTTAGAAAAACTTAAAAATGAAATATTTAAATTAGGTAGAAAAAAAGAAGGAAAAGAAATTTTTTTATTTCATTATATATTAAAATCCTTATATTTAATAAAAGAAAAAATTTCTAAAGATGAAAAAAATCTTGATTTTTTTATTTTTTTATTAAATATTCAGAAGGTTTCAGAAAATAAAGAAAATTTTAAAAATAAAATCTTAAATTATTTTAAATATGAAACTGAATTAGAAGAAAAAGACATAGTAGAATTTTTAATTCGTGAATTAGAGTGTTATGATTTAATAAAAAGACAAGAAAAATGTTCTAGTGGAAATTTAAATAATCTTGAAAAAACTTACATATTATTAGATAGACATGAGAAATTAAAAGAAGTAAAGATTGAAAAAAATGAAATAGTTAAAAAATTAGTAAGTGAATTAGAAGAGAATAGAATAAACTATATAATAAAGAATATTTTATCTAAACTTCAAATTTCAAAATTAGTAGTTGATTTAAATGAAAAGATCGAAAACGAGAAGTTAGATACAGAACTTTACGGGGTATATAAGAAACATTATGAAGAATGCACAAAAGACGTTGAATTTAATAAGTTATCTTTAGAAGAAAAAGAACTCTATAAAATTATCTATAGATATTTAAAAGGAAGAATAGAAAAAATATTACAAAATAGAGATAAAATTAAAAATAAAGAATTAATGGTTGAGGAAATTTTTAATAAAGAAATATTATTAAAAAAAATAGAAATAAGAGTGAAGCAATATCTATTAGAGCATATTTTATATTTAGGGAAATTGAAGCACCATAATATTGATGAAGTGAATACTATAAGATTTGTAGAAGAACATGCAAATGAAGAATTATCTTTAGAATTAATAACTCTTTTTTCAGCAACTAATGTAGAACTCAATCGACTTTTAAAGGTTAAAGGAGAAAACGAAAGTTATGAAAAAGATTATGATTTTTTTTCTGCTAAACCAGATAAAGGAAAGATAAAAATAAAGGATACAAATAGCGTTATGAAATTTGAGCTATTAAAAAAATTGAAATTTATAAATTCAGAAGCTACTGAAACAAATCAGGAGGCAATCGACTTTTTAAAGGAAGCATATAATCTAAGAAATAATATATTACATGGGAAAAATGAAGAAATTATTGAAGATAATAAAAAGAATTTAAGCAAGAGTTACAAGAATATAAATGAATTAATTGAAGAATTAAGACCATCAGATAATGAAATATGCAAGAGTCTAAATCTAGATATTATTTTTAAAGGAAACATGAAGATAAACGATATAAACGCAAAACTATTCGGAAATAATAGAGAAAAGATTTATTTGCCGTCTTTTTCCAAGTTAGTGCCTGAAATAAAAAATATAATTGAATCGTATGATAAAAATGGAACTTTTAATGATGAAAGAATAAAAAAGATAGTACTTAATGGTGCGATATATGTAAATAAAATATTGTATTTAAAAGAATGTTCCAATAAAGATGGGGAATTTATAAAAAATTTAAAAGAAGAACTGAACAAAGATTCAAAAGAAAAATCAAAATATGTGTCGATAGAAGAATTATATAAAAAATCTCAAATTTCAGCTTCAAAAGGAAATAAAAAGGCTATATATAAATATCAAAGAAAAATCATAGAAATTTATTTAAAATATTTAAAAGAAAATTATGTAGAAATTTTGGATTTTTCAAAACTTAATTTAAATATAGAACAAATAGAGAATGATATAAAAAATAGAAAAAACAGTGAAAATAAAGTATTAATAGAAAGTATAAAACAAAAAGTATTTCCCGAAAATGATTTTGAATATATTATATCTATATTTGCTTTATTAAATGATAATATATTTATAAATAAAATAAGAAATAGATTTTTTTCAACTGATACATGGTTAAAAAATAATAGATATAGCAATATCATCAAAATATTAGATGAAGTAATTTCTGTTAATTTGTTAAGAACTGAATTACTTAATATATCTATAGATATTGAAGAAATAAAGGATGATGTCTTAATAGAAGACATTGAAAATATAATTCCAGAAATTAGAGAGGAAATACTTCAAAGAACAAAAAAAGACTTTAAAACACTTTTAGGGAACAATGTAATTTCTAAAGAAGGATTGAGTAACGAAGATATTGATAAGATAAGAAATATGGAAGATGCAAAAATAAACTTAGATTTTGTTAACAATGAAATTAAAGTGAGTTTGAAAGAATACGGATCATTGCCACCGAATGGAGTTCTAAGTAGAAATGCTAGTAAATATTATAATAATGAGATCGCTAAAAAGATTGATCAAATTTCTATTTTAACCTTTACAAAAAAATCAATTGGAACAATAAGTGACGAAAAATTTAGAAATATATATTGGCAAGAAAGAAAAGAATCTGATGAAAGTAAAAAAATATTTGTCTATAATAAAAATATATTATATCTCGTGACAAAACATAATTTTGAGAAGCTTTATAAAAATTTTTTAGAAGAAGAATTAAATAATTTAAAATTAGAGGATACAAAATATCTAAGGGATTTAGATTTGAGAAGAGAAAAAAATTTGAAAGTTGACAATACATTGAAAGAAATAAATGAAAAAGTAAGGGTATATTCTAAAGAGTATAAGAAGAAATTTATTGAAAACTTAAAAAATAATGACGAATATTTTGGTAAAGTAGTCAGTGGGAGATTTAAAAATTATCAAGAATTCAAAGAAATATATGATGAAGTTTCTGAATATAAAAAAATAAGAGATGTAGTTAATTTTAATCCATTAAATAAAGTATATAATTATTTAATAGAAATAAATTGGAAGTTAGCAATTCAAATGGCAAGGGTTGAGAGGGATTTACATTATATTGTTAATGGATTAAATGAGTTGGAACTGATAGAATTAGGTCAAAAACCAAGGGACGGAATAAGCAGAGCTTATCCAAAATATAAATTTAATAAGGAAACAAACAAAGACGAGCTTCGTTTAGAAGAATGTCATTATAATTTTGATATTGATAACTATAATAAATTTGAAAAAATATGTGGAAAATTTGGAATAGACTTATCAAAAGAAGGAGAATTACAACAAGAGGGTAAAGGAAATATAAGAAATTATATATCACACTTTTATATTTTAAGAAAACCATTTGTAGATATAAGCATTTCAGAAGCAATAAAGAAAGTTTCTGAATTATTATCGTATAGAACTCGTTACAATAATTCAACGTACAGTAGTGTTTTTGAAGTATTTAAAAAAGATGTAGAGTTGAACTATGACTTTTTAAAAAAGAAAATAGAATTGAATGGAAAAACATATGACGAAGTAGTTCAAAGAAAGAAAATATCGTGTTTAGAATTAGAAAGCTATTTAGATTATAAGCCAATGATTAAAAAAGTTTTATTTTAAAAAAAACAAATGGAATTATAAAAAAACATTATGTTTGACGGTATTTAATAATTTTTAGAAGGGAGAATTATGATAAAAAAAGAAAAAATTTTATTTGAAAAATGGAGAAAAAAACGAATAGATTTGATAGAAGATGGAATAGTAGATGAAGAATCTTATAAAAATAGTAATATAAAAATATTATATCTTCTAAAGGAAGTAAATGATATAACTGGTGTTAAACTAAAAAAGTGGACAAATATGATTTGATGATATAATAAAAAATCAAAGGAGTGAGTCCACAGTGAAAAAGATAAAAAATTACGACAATGTATTTAAACAAACAATCCTGAAATTACATGAAAATGGGAAGAGTCTGAAAGAATTATCACGTGAATATGGCATAAGTACACAAAGTATAAGTACTTGGAAAAGAAATTCAAAAAAAATAGGATTAGAAAAAGGGAAAGATATAGCCTATGAAGAATTGCTGGAATTAAGAAAAAAAGTAAAAGACTTGGAACGAGATAATGATATATTAAAAAAGGGCTTAGCCATATTTGCCCAATTACAAGAAAAAGAATAATTCGCTCACTGGATACAGGAATAATAAATATAAAAAGAAGTTGTGAACTGTTTAAGATATCGAAAAGCAGCTATTACAAATTCAAAAATAAAAAGGAAAGCTTAAGAAGTCAAAAAAGAAAATCAGATGTATTGGAGATAAAAAAGGAGTTTTTAAAAGGAAAAAAGAGATACGGAGCCCCAAAAATAAAAAACAGACTGGAACATAGGGGTGTAATAATAGGAATAAATAGAGTAAGAAGATTAATGAGAGAAGAAGGATTAATCCCAATAGTACTAAAGAAATATAGATATGAATTTAGTAATGTCAGCTTTAGAAAAAATTCCAGCAAGACATTTAAAGGGAAGTATAGTACATACAGATAGGGGAAGTCAGTATACAAGCAAAGAAATGAGAAAAAGACTTAAGAAATTAGGAGCATTAGAATCATTTAGCAGAAAAGGGAATCTTTGGGATAATGCGTGTATAGAATCGTTTCATGCAACATTGAAAAAGGAATTAATTTATGATATGGAAGTAAAAACTTATGAAGATACAAAAGAAGCAATATTTGAATTCATAGAAGGCTGGTATAACAATGAGAGAATACAAAAAAGACTAGGGTATTTATCTCCAACTGAATATTTAAGAAAATCTTCATAATTATCAACTTTAATCAAGAGTATTCTGTCCACTATATTGACTTCATACCAACAATATGAAGTGGACTTTAAAATGTATGCAATTTAATACTTCTAAATTCTGAATAGAGTTTTTGTAGAAAATAAA
>NZ_JAMZGM010000179.1 GCF_024158605.1 Sebaldella sp. S0638
GGGTTTATTACTCCTTACCAGGCTAGATTCAATTTCTTTGGATCCTAATGTTCCCATTTTGCTTGACCATTACATTATAATACACTTCTATTGTGATTTTTATGTGAAGATTTTCAAATTTTTTCAAAAATTTTCTGTATTAGTATTCTTCCTTTTGTTTATATCCCGCTTTTCAATATTTCCAATAAAAAAACAGTACTTCCTCATAGAAATACTGTATTAATAATTTAAGTCTGATTTATAGAGGTCAGGGACTCACTTTTCGTCTGGGCATAACGAAAAGACAGTAAGAATTTATGAATTTGGACATTCATTAGTTTTGGGCTTTCTAATTTACTAAAATACAAAAAATTAAATATTAGATATATATTTTACTATTGTTTAGGATAAGTATTTATCTAAAAACCCTAACCTCTATAAATCAAACCTAAATCTTTCCTTGATTATTTTCAGCGTATTTATTTTCAGACAACAAAAAAACGCTTCTCTGCACGAAAAAAGCGCTAAACATGTGTTCAACAAGACAGCCGACCTTTCCGCACTGGGAGGCATACCCGTTTCCAGATATACCCAGCTCAAATCAGCATGGAAAATTCTTCTTTAGCCGAAATGAGTCGGTGGTAATATTATATTTATTATAAGTTTAACATCAATTATCTGTTATGTCAATATGACGGAAGTTTTTTATGCTGTTATATTTTGAATTTTTTCTTCTCGGTTCATGAAATTCCGGTAATTTATCTTCGGTAAATTTAATTGAATATAATTATTTTTAATGTTATACTCAATGACCATAATAAAAACAGAGGGATTTTTTCATATGAAATTTTTGTATTTCACCTGATTATCTTCTAAAAAAATCAGATATCTTTCTGAATACAGAACTAAAGAAATTCCCATTCTTTTTTCCGTTTTCATATTTGGTATTATTAATTTCTATGAAATAGGAATAATCACGAAACTGCCCGTCACAGCTTGTCCCTTTGAACTTTTCCACTTCTTTGGTTTTAGTGTATGTTTTTATCTTGTCATTATCCCTAATCCTAGTTACTTCATTACGAAAAAAATATACCATATCGGCATTCTTATAATAGCCGCTGCCTAAATACTCGTAGGTCTGATCATCTGTTGTAAGAAATTCTTCCCCGTAAATGTATAATTTATTATCAAGTTTAAATATCAGATTAGAATCAAAATTTTCCGCTGAATCAGTGTACACTGTCAAATTACTGCTGTCCGTTGATATACCTGACTTTTCTAAATAATCGGTTATTATAGGTTTACACGGATAAACAGCAAAAAACAGAATATAAAATAATATAAAAATCATTTTTTTCATAATCAGACTCCTTAAATTTCTTTTATTTATTATACTACAATTCTAAATATATAAATACTTTTTATTTGGACTTTACGGAAATAATGATGCATTTAGTCTACTATGTAAGAATCTGTTCAAACAATTTTCTAATCTGCTGTTTTTCTATAATATGATATAATATAAGAAATAAAATTCAAACAGGAGTTGTTAAAATTGAAAAAACAATTATCAGAAATGTCTCTGGAAGAACTCTGGGAACTGTTCCCCATAATTTTAAAAGATTATAATCCTGAATATAAACAATGGTATGAAACTGAAAGCCAAAATATCCTAAACTCCACAGACGCCAAAAACATTATACGGATCAGCCATATTGGAAGTACCGCAGTAGAAAATTTGATTTCAAAACCCACAATAGACATACTACTGGAAATTGACGGCAGCAGCATTATTACACAGCTTATTAAAGATCTGAAAACAGCAGGCTGGACCCTTATGATGCATGAAAACAGTCCTGTTAAATGGGAGTTTTGCAAAGGTTATACCCCGGAAGGATTTGCTGAAAAAGTATTTCATCTTCATGTCAGATATGTTGGAAACTGGAACGAACTGTATTTCAGGGATTTTCTTATTAAATATCCTGATATTGCCAATGAATACGGGAAATTAAAACTGTCTTTACAAAAAGATTTTGAACATAACAGAGACGGCTATACAGCTGCAAAAACTGAATTTATCATAAAATATTCGCTTGCTGCAAAGCAGGAATTCCCTGATAGATACAAACCTGAATAAATCTGCATAATTTTAATAATAAATAAGGCAAAAGGAGGTGCTGTACTTTTGAAATATGTTAATAGTATAAAATTCAGAAACGGAAGCAAAGAAGAACTGCTGTCCGACCTGACCCCGGACTTTCCCTATATTGCTTCTTATGTTGAACTGGATAAACATACAGGACGCTTTGTACCCTGGCACTGGCATAAAGAAGTCGAATTGTTTTATATAAAAAGCGGTGTTTTGGAATACTACACACCAAAGAAAAAAATTGTCTTTCCTGCAGGCTCTGGAGGAATTATTAATTCTAATGTGCTTCACATGACAAAAACTCAGGATAATGTGAATAATACAGTTCAGCTTGTACATATATTTGATACTTCGTTTATCGGCGGACAGTCTGGAAGTAAAATAGAACAAAAATATATTACACCGCTTATTACCGCGCCGCAGATAGAAGCACTGGCATTCTACCCCGACACTCCCGAACATACTGAATTACTTGGTCTGATCAGCAGATCTTTTGAACTGGAAGACAGCAGCTACGCCTATGAGATAACATTACGGTCTGTTTTGTCAGAAATATGGACAAGACTTTTTTCACTTTCAAAACCTTTATTGGAAGAAAAAGAAAGTTATGATAAAACAAATGACGAACTAAAGATGATGATGATATACATATATGAGCATTATATGGAAAAAATCTCAATACAGGAAATTGCAAATTATGCATTTATCAGTGAAAGAAAGTGTTTCCGAATATTTCACGAACGCCTTCACACAACGCCGATTGAATACATAAAAAACTACCGTCTGCAAATAGCATGCAGTATGTTAATAAAAAGTCAGGAAACTATTTCTGCTGTTGGTCATGCCTGTGGATTAGGAAGCAGCAGTTATTTCGGAAAAGTCTTCAAAGAACACTTCGGATGCTCTCCTGCGGAGTATCGTATAAAATGGCAGAATATTGATACATAATAGCAGTAACAAGATATCTATTCAAAAATGTTTTTGTTACAATATATTTGTAAGGATGATAAAACAATTTACAAAAATAAAATATATCACAGTTATCGTCCGCTAAATTTTTGAATGGAGGACATTTTATGATTGTGAAATTAAATATTTTCAATATGGAAAATTTTTTACAAGTAATAAATGAATGTCGTGGAGCAATTAATTTATTAACTCAGGGAAACAAAAGAGAAAATATTAACGGACAATACGGTATTCAGAACGAGTTACTGAAAAAGTATAAAAAAAATAAAAATTTTTTGCAGCTTTCATTAGACATTGCGAATCTAAAGGATTATACAGATATTGTATTTTTTACAATTGCTGATTATTAAAATCAGGCTTTCACTGCTTATCCTGTAAAGTGTTTTTAGCTAAATTCCGACACTTTACAGGATTTTTTTATAGAATAATTTGCTTTAATTTTAGGCTGTGCTATAATTATTATAGTAAGATAAATAATTTGTTACTGTTATAAATATACATCATTCCTTAGATTGACTGCTCATTTTTTGGAGGTGATCAAGTGGAAATTGAAATAAAAAAACTGACACCCGGCTTGCTGGAAGATTATCTGTATTTTTTTGAGAATACAGCCCACAAAGATATCAAAGACCATGATGTCAGATGTTATTGTATGAGTTGGTGCAGTGATGATCAGAAAGAAGAAGACTTTCCGTCAGCAGAAATAAGGAGAAACTATGCTGTTCGATATGTAAAAAACGGAATGCTTCAAGGCTATTTAGCGTATTATGATAATCGGATTATAGGATGGTGCAATGCCAATAACAGGGCAGACTGTACAAAATGCCACAGCTGGCGTTATTCTTTGTCTTCTGTAAATACCACAGAATCTGACCCTGACATAAAAGTAAAATCTATATTTTGTTTTATAATTGCTCCTGACATGAGAAGAAACGGTATTGCTGTGCAATTACTGGAATATGTGTGCAAAGATGCGGCTAATGATGGTTTTGACTATATTGAGGCATATCCAAATAAAAATTTTGTGAGTGTACACGATGATTTTATGGGTCCTGCTGATTTATATAAAAAATGCGGCTTTAGTATTTATGGAGAAACTGAACATAAAATTGTTATACGGAAATATTTAAAGTGATTTTATGGAGGTGTAGAGATATGAAGAAATTTTATTGGTTATTATTATTCATAATTTTGTTTGCAGGGTGTTCAAGGAAGGTTGATACAGTCATAAATAAACTGGAAAATAATTCCAGCTCGTATACGAAATTGCAAAAACAGAATTTACAGCTGTTTTGCAGTGATATTGATGAAATATTAAATCTTAAAGAGGAAGAAAGCCTGTCTGCTTCTTTATCTAAATCTGAAGCTGACAGAATAAACCGGTTCAAAGCTGAGTATGGCGAATATATCAAGAAACACAGTATTGAGGAATCCGTTACATATCTAAAAACTCCATATCATATGAGCAATTTGAATGCATCCAGAGTCAATTCCCAGAAAATACAAAAATTTTTAAAAGACCGAATAAATTTTCCAAAAGAGCAGAATGTTATAAACTACAAAATAATTAATTTACAGCTTATAATGAGGCGTAATACCTCTGTAACATTTAAGCCTTATTATTCTGCTGAAAGAACAGAAATTTTGAACAATAGTGATCTGGAATGGCAGAAAAAGAAATATAAAGAAATTGTTGCTAATATTATGGAACAAGTGTCCAGATTTAAGAGAAAAACAAAGTTGGTGTTAGTATGAAAAAGTGGACACAAAAATCTTGATTGTGTAAACTAATTGAGAGAAGGCAGGTGTCCGAAATG
>NZ_JAMZGM010000180.1 GCF_024158605.1 Sebaldella sp. S0638
TAGATAAATCAATATATGAAAAACAAATCTTTTATTATATCAGATTTAATTTACAGACTTTCTTGCACACTCCCTTTGAATGAGAATATGAAGGTTTCAGAGGTTTCTTTTCTTCTTGGTTATCAAAACTACGGCTACTTTTCTAAAATATTTTATAAATACTTCGGAATATATCCCAATCAAATAAAAGGCAGTGACTATAATTATCAGTTAAAAGAAATAACTAAAGATTATCAGTAACTTATTGTATTAACTCAGTATTCGATCTGAAAATCCGGGAAAGATAACAGGATATAAGCACAATCTATTACTTTTCTATAAATAGTGTATATTAAAAAAGCAGCTATCTAAGACAACTGCTTTTTTAAAACGAACACTCAAACAAAAAAATATTGATATTTTCTAGCATATAATTAATATACTACAAACTATTTTATTTATATACATATTTTTTTACTAAAAAAATGATAGTATAAGAATAAATTGTTATATAATAAATAAAAAAACAGGAATACTTATTCCTGTATTTGTAGTATTGAATTTAATTATTTGGAAGCGTTTGATTGGCTTTAATTTGTTTTAGTCTTTCAGTTTTTGCTGTAGCTCTTTCCAGTGCAATTTCTCTGTTAAGTTTTTCTACCTGTGTCCAGTTCGGCTTATCTTTTATCATTTCCTTTTTTATAGCCAGTTCTTTTTCTTCTATTGCAATTCTTTGTTTTTGCATTTCCGGTGTCATTTCCTGTCTGTGAAAACTCTTCTTCGGCATATTAGGTCTGCCGTTATTAGGGTTTGGATTAGCCATTCCTGTCATTCCTAAACTTAATGCTAAAATTCCTAATGAAAAAATTCTTTTATTCATCTTGATCATCTCCTTTTCTATAAATATATAATATCAAATAAATATGTCAGTTCTGTGAAAAAGGAAAAACAAAGTTTTCAGTTTTATATATTTATATTGTAAGCAGGGAGGAATGAAAAAGAGATGCTTGGAAGCAGTGAAATAAATATAGAAAATTTGATTTTGAACTGGAGAATATCTCTTTTGATTATAATACCCGTGAAGCAATTAGTGATTTTTCTGCTCATATAAGACAGGGTGAGGTTGGAACCATCAGGGAGCGGTAAGAGTACAATCTCGCACCTGCCGGCAAGATTCCGGGATGTCAGTGGGAGAGTTCGTCTTGGATGTTTAGATAACTCTGTTTATGAAACTAAAAAATTGTTATGGGGCATGTAATGTTATAGTTTATAAAAACTTCCGAAAAAAGAAAAAAATACGAGTTAGAAACAGAGTGAGAAATATTGTATAAAATAAAAAAAATAAATGTAAATGATTGACTTCGTCTGTTTTATCTGATATTCTAAATTAATGATTATGAAAAATGATGTAAAATGATATAACGTGATGAAACGTAATATATTTTTATATCAATATAAAAAATAAAAAGGAGGAATTTTTATGAAAAAAATTTTGAAAACACTGTTTTTTATGACAATACTTACAATAATTCTATCTTGCGGAACAAAAAACAATACAGAAACTAAAGAAGCGGAAATGAAAACAACTGAACAGCCGGAAACTGCCAATACTAAGGAAAAAGAAACTTTACAGGTGTATTCAGGTGCAGGGCTGAAAAAGCCAATGGATGAAATAGCAAAACTTTTTGAAGAACAGGAAAATATTACAATAGAATTTAATTACGCCGGATCAGGGCAGTTATTAACACAGCTTGAGACTACAGGTAAAGGAGATGTATATATAGTAGGTTCTGTACCAAATTATGAAGCAGCTAAAAATAAGGATCTTGTTTCAGATTATATAACTGTGGCACATCATACGCCCGCAATTATAACTCTGAAAGGAAATCCCAAAGAGATAAAAACGTTGGAAGACCTTGGTAAAAAAGATATAAAAGTAATTCTGGGTGATGAAAAAGCCAGTGCAATAGGAAAAACAGCACAGGAAATACTAAAGAAAAACAAACTGGAAAGTGTTAATGATAATGTAGTTTCCAGAGCTGCTACTGTAAATGAGATGGTAGTTCAGCTGACTACAGGGAAGGCTGATGCAATGATAGCAACAATAGATTCAGTTTACGGCAATGATGAACTTGAAATAATAGAAATACAGCCTGAAAAAAATATAGACCAGATTATAGCCGGAGGTATTATAAAAAACAGTGAAAACTCTGATCTTGCCGATAAGTTTATAAAATTTGTGGCATCTGAGAAAGGTAAGGAAATATTCGCAAAATATGGTTTTAAACCAGTGACAGAATGAAAAAGAAATTCAATATAAATAAGATTTTTTACTATGTATTATTTGTGATTTTTGCATTGGTATTTTTGTTTTTGACCAGCCCTATAATAATGCTCATTATAAAAGGAGCAGCAGCTATACCGGTTTGTCTAAGATCAAGGGAAATAAGATTTTCAATACTGCTGAGCCTTAGAACTTCTATAGTTTCTACGGTTATTTGTATCGGTCTGGCAGTTCCTGCTGCTTACTTTATATTCAGGATGACAAAATTCAAAAAAATATTTATACAGATATTGTCCATTCCCATGTCACTGCCGCATATAGTATCGGGGATAGCTCTGCTGCTTTTGTTCGGACGTATGGGAATAGGAAATTTTCTGAATGACTATCTGAATATAGATTTTATTTTCACAAGACAGGGAATAATTTTGGCGCAGGTTTTTGTGAATCTGCCTTTTGCTATAAAGCACACAGCAACAGCATTCGGGGATATGAACAAGAAAATGCTGTTTGTAGCAAAGACCTTGGGGTGTAATGATTTACAAGTTTTCCAGAATATAATTCTGCCTTTGCTCAAAAATTCACTGTTGTCAGTAATTGTTATGACATGGGCAAGAGCTTTGGGAGAATACGGAGCGGTTATTATGGTAGCTGGTGCCACAAAAATGAAAACCGAGATAATCCCCACTTCGATAATGCTGAATATGTCAACGGGAGACCTTGATCTGGCAATTGGTATTTCTGCAATACTAATAGTTATTTCTGTATCCTGCATGGCGATTTTTGAATATTTATTTAATAAAGGAAAAAAATATGCTGAAAATTGAAAATTTATGTCTGAAGATGGAGAAGTTTCAGCTTGGCAGTGTTGATCTTACACTTGGAAAAGAAGAATATTTTGTGATATTAGGTGAGACCGGTTCGGGAAAGACACTTTTTCTTGAGAGTATAGCAGGAAGATATGACAAGCTTACGGGAAAAATTTATTTTAACAGCGGTGAGCTCACAGATCTGCCGCCGGAAAAAAGAGGGATAGGATTTGTTTATCAGAATTTTGAATTATTCGGACATATGAATGTATATCAGAATATAGCATTTCCCTTGAAAATAAGAAAAATTTCCAAAAAGGATATAGAAAAAAGTGTAAATGATATTTCTGAAAAGCTGGGAATAAAGGAACTGCTGATGCGTGATGTGGGAAATCTCAGCGGAGGCGAAAAGCAGAGGACAGCACTGGCGAGAGCTTTGATTATAAAGCCGGGAATACTGCTTCTGGATGAGCCGATGAGTGCTTTGGATTATGTTACTAAAAAGGAAACGCAGAAATTGCTGAAAATAATACACATGGATTATAAACCTGTGGTTATACATGTTACACATGATATCTCCGAGGCGTTGTTCCTGTCTGAAAGAATAGGAATAATGAAAAAGGGAAAGCTGGAGAAAATAATAAATATAACTGACGAGATAAAAGAGATTGGTGAGAAATTTTTTTATAAATATCTGTAAAAGGAGAGAATTTATAATGGTATATTTTAGTAGCGAAGAAATAGACAGATTCATAAAAGAAGATGTGCCTTACTTTGATTTAACAAGCCATTTGCTGGGAATAAAAGACCAGCCCGGGAAAATAACTTATTTTATCAGAGAGGATGCTGTGGTATGCGGTACAGAAGAGGTAAAAGAAATTTTCAGGAAATTAAATATAGAATGTACTTTTTTTGTACCCTCAGGTGAAAAGGTAAATAAAAATGATATATTAATATCGGGGACGGGGAAAGCGGAAGATCTGCATACTGCGTGGAAAGCAGGACAGAATATACTGGATCATTGTTCGGGAATAGCTGCACAGACAAGGAGAATGGTAGATATAGGAAACAGCATGGAGCCGAAAGTAGCCATTTTGACAACGAGAAAAGGCTTTCCCGGGACTAAAGCACTGGCTATAAAATCTGTTTTGTCAGGCGGGGCCTTTCCGCACAGGCTGGGAATTTCGGAAACAGTGCTGATTTTTAAACAGCATATGAACTTTATCGGCGGTATTGACGGTCTGGCAGAAAAAATCAAAGAGATAAAGCAATATTGCTGTGAGAAAAAGATAATAGCAGAGGCAGAATCTTTGGGCGACGGAATGAAACTTGCAGAAATGGGAGTGGACGGAATTCAGTTTGATAAGCTAAAGCCAGAGGAGCTGAAAGAAGCAGTAAGGCGGATAAGGGAAAAAGTGTCCGGAATAACAATTCTGGCTGCAGGCGGGATAAATGAGGGAAATATATCGCTGTATGCTGGTACAGGTGTAGACGGAGTGGTGACGACAAGTCTTTATAGAGCAAAACCTGCTGATGTAGGGGTAAGAGTGGAGATGTTGTGAAAAAATTTTAGAGAGCAGTTTTAAATTCATGTATTAAGATAGAGAGAAGATGATTTTGGCTTTGGGCTGGGTTGTCTTTTTTATTTTCAGTTATTTTTGAGCAATTTAGGGAGGAAGAAGAGATATTTTTGGAGCCTGTGATAAAAAGTCTGTAAATAAAAAAATCTTTTTATGATAAACTAAAAACAGGAGGACTTTATTATGAA
>NZ_JAMZGM010000181.1 GCF_024158605.1 Sebaldella sp. S0638
CTTAATTACAATACAAATTCATTCAGATAATATATATGTTATTACATATAATTTGTATGACCATTATATCAAAATACTATTTTTTTATCAATTTATTTTTCGTTTATTTATGTTTAGTGAGTAAAAAACTCATTATTAGCAATATTTTCAGATTAATTATCAAATAGAAAACATTATTTTATATTTCCAGATATTTAATTTATTTTTTTCTTTATACAATAATCACATTTTTTTACTATAATACTCGTCTTTTTATTATATAAATAACTTCATATATATATTTTTATTTGCAAAAAATAATAAATAACTTTTTATTAATTTTAGAAATTAATTTTTTTTCATTATATCTAATATACTTTAAAACACAGATATTTCGCGTTCTTTATAAAAGGCGAATATTATTTTTATATTTCACTTTGAATTCCATGCTTTTCCAATATAAAATATTTTATTAAGAAAAAAAAATCTTGTATTAGCAAACACTATTTGTTATAATAATTTTAATACGATATTCGCCTTTTATAAATAAAACGAATGTTATTTTAATATAATAAAATTATTGTCTGATATACTCAGACTTTTTATTTTGCAATATAAATTTTTAATTTTCTAACATGACATACTATTGTCATATTCAATTTTGTATACTTTATATATAAAATAAAACTAAGGAGGTAATGTATGGAAAAGCAATTTTGCCAAAGCTGCGGAATGCCTATGGATGCTCCCGAATTATTCGGAACTAACGCAGACGGCTCTAAAAATGAGGATTATTGTACTTATTGCTTTAAAGACGGTAAATTTACACAGGATATTACAATGGACAGAATGATCGAAGTCTGTCTTGAGCATATTGATGAATTCAATAAGGACAGCGAGAAAAAAGTTACTGTTGATGAAGCAAGAACAATGATGAAAGAATATTTTCCAACTTTGAAAAGATGGAAAAAATAATTGTTTTATGAAAACTATTTGTTTTTACTAAGGAGCTGCCACTTTTGGTGAAGCAGATAGTTTTCTTTTAATTTTTACACAGGAGGAAATTTATGAATACTGTTTTAATACTGCTTTCTGATAGCTTCGCAGACTGGGAAGCAGCTTATATATGCCCTGAGCTGAATAAACTCGAAGATTATGAAATAAAAACTGTTTCACTTACCAAAGATCCTGTTGCTACAATGGGCGGATTAAAAGTGATCCCTGATTATGACATTAGTAATATACCAAATGATATTAATATAAAACTTCTTATTATTCCCGGCGGTCTCAGCTGGCACAATACAGATTATGATAAATACTGCGATATAATAAAATACTGCCTTGAGAATAATATTCTTACAGCTGCTATCTGCAACGGCGTTACATTTCTTGCAAACCATGGTTTTCTGGATAACCGCAGACATACAGGAAATACAGTTGAGTACCTGAAACAGAATGCACCGGAATATAAAGGGGAAACTGAATATGTGGATTCACAGTCTTTTATTTTTGAAAATCTTATTACTGCCAACGGAAGTGCAGCTGTGGAATTTTCAAGAGATATTCTGCAAAAACTGGACATTTATTCACAGAAAGAAATCGACGAATGGTTTAAAATATTCAAAATAGGATACTTATAATTAAATTTATACTTATCCGAAACTGAGGGAAGGAAGATAACTATGAAAATAAATATAGGAAAATACCTGAAAGAAAATGTGGTTTATAATAAAGAAAAATATGATTTTCAATTTCCCGACATTACGCTGGACACTGATAAAATAAAAACTATTATGATTAACGAAGTCGTCCCTTCTGATCCTTATAATGATTTTTACGGGAAAAATGAAAATCCCGACTACCTTAGCACTGTCCTGCCCTTATTCCAAAAAGCCGGAGCTTCTGTAGACAACATAGATGACATTACTTCACTTGGAATTTATATTACTAATGCAGTAAAAATACCCAAAAATGAGTATACTATACCAAAGGATTTTATTACAGATTCTCTTCCGTTTTTGGAAGCAGAAACTGACCTTTTTCCAAATGTAGAAGTAATAATGCTTATGGGAGATGTAGCCAAAAAGGCTTTTAATATGATAAGTAAAAAAAGGACAAAAACTATTGCACTGCCGGCTGTTTCTACATATAAACTAAGAAACAGCGAGCTTTGGTATGGTAAAATAAGACTTTTCCCCTCTTACATAATGACAGGGAAAAATATTCTTATTGAAAAATCAAAATTCGAAATGGCATCAGAAGATATTAAAAATATGCTTAGCATAATCATGTGATTTTTTGGAAAAAGATATAAAAATAGGGATACAACAGTATTTTTATATCTTTTTTATTGCCTGAATATTTTCTAAAATTTTCCCCTGTTTTCTTTTTTATTCATAACATAATTTTCTAAATAAAACATGAACTTTCGGTAAAAAAAATAATATAAAAATAAATATTAAAAATAAATTACTGAATAAATTATATTACACCCCACTTCATTTATTCAACATTAATTTTACCATAAAAATAACAAACAAATGCAAGAATGATCACTCTATTTTGTGAAAAGAGATCACTTTTTCCTGTTTTTCAATATTTAAAATTAATATAATCGGCTGGACATTAATAAAAATTGGTGTTATATTAATATTAGTAAGAAGAAATAAAGTAAAATAAAAACTTATCTTAAATTTATCAAAATAATAAAATAATTTTTTTGTTTTTATTATAATTCTAAAGAAATTATAAACTTCCATTCGTTACTTTAATAAAAGACCTTTTCAAAAAAGTCTGGCGGAATACCTGTCACATTCATTTATTCTATCAAAATTTCCCTTTTTACCAAATATAATATCGTAATTTAAACATATATCTTTTTATAAATGTATTTTTTAATGTACTAAAAATAGAGGCTGCTCTGTATACAACACCAATCCGGTTTTAGATTTCCCTGTTTGATTTTCATAGTTTTTCATTCGGGGAAATCTCAAAATTATCTTTAACCTATCTGAAATAATTTCACATATATTTATCATATTTTCTAATTAATAAAATAACAAATGCAACATGGAGATTAGGAGGTGGTTCCCATTAATTCAAGACTGGGTAAATTCATTTGTAAATTGCCTTTTGAAGCAAAAGAAGAGTATATGAAAAATTATCTTGAAGAACTCCGCATCCTTGAGAGGGATATAAAGGAGCTTGATAATACCCGCTCTTACAAGATTTTGGTTAAAAAATTCAAGAGAAAATGCAGGCTTCTGGAACGCATTAATCTTATTAATTTTTCCAAATATGAACTTTTACTGATAAAGCACAATAATTTCATTTCACAGAAGAAAGAAATAATTTTGGATATTGCTTTTAATATTGACAGGCCGGATAATCTATTTTAGTTTGTGTATATATAATAATATTCAAGGAGGTATAATATGTTAGTTATTTCATATGATTTTGTGACTTTTGTGGATAATAAATACATTGTAAAAGCCATTTCACAGCTTTCAAGCGTAAATTTCATATATAATCTGGGCATAGGTGCCACACTTGAAGATGCAAGGGAAGATGCTAAAACCAATCTTGAAAAAGTATATAATGAGACACGAGACATATTAAAAAATATGAACTTGTGGGTTTTATAAATTTTAGGAGGTCGAAATGAAAAAATTTTTTCTATTAATAATGCTTTTCGTTATCTCTGTATGCTCTTTTTCAGAAAATTTTTTCGGTACCTTTGATGCGAAACTTCACCAGATAAAAGGAGATATTACTGTAGATAATATCACCGGTACCATAACTATTCATGACTTCACATATGACGGCAAGGGGAGCGATGTTTATATTATTATAAGCAAAGACAAGAATTTCAAAGATAAGAAAAATATTTCCAAAAAACTGAAAAGAGCTTATGTAAATGAAGATGTTTATTTAAGCATAAAAAATCTGGATAAACTAATGGATAAGGGATATAATACTGTCTCTGTTTATACACAGAAATTCAAATACAGCTTTGCTGATGCAAAACTAATGATGGAATAAGCACTCAAAAGATGTTTTCTATTTTGCTTTTGTCAGTGAAAGCTGATACTATAACAAATTTTTTTAAAATTATTTATTTGAAAACTATTAATAACAGCAGGAAGGTGATTAGTATGGATATTAACAAAAATGTTTCTGTAGATGAAAGATACCTTTTGGATATCGATACAGGAATATGTCATGACCTTGATAATTTTGAAATAGAATGTGGAGTAGAAAAGCTTACCAAAGACCATATTTTTTGTTCTGACAGTTTATACAGCGAAGTAAAGAGACATCCGTCATATAAGAAAAAATGTAAATTTTGTATGAACCCGAAAGTATAAAAATAGACAAGACCAGAATTAAAAAGATAGCTTTTATACTTTTGGATCAGTTCTCCGGAATATTGTTTGTTCCTTCCTATAATTGATATACTGGTATGAAATCTGCCGGTAAAGGAGCCTGTGATAAAAAGTCTGTAAATAAAAAAATCTTTTTATGATAAACTAAAAACAGGAGGACTTTATTATGAAA
>NZ_JAMZGM010000182.1 GCF_024158605.1 Sebaldella sp. S0638
TTACGTTATCCATATAATGAAGAAGATGAAAAAGAATTATCGGAAGAGATATTAAAATCAGCAGAGAATTTGAAGAATTTATTTGATGTAAAAGAAAACGAAACAGAAGAAGTAGAAATTCCCACATACACAATATTAGGAATAACTTATTCAAAAGAAGAAATTGTTTTGCACGACGGAGAAAAAGTGTTTTCAATAAATTGCAGTGAATTAAAGAAATATTTATAAAACTAAGTCCGCAAAGACACTAAACTAACACTCTTGACTAAGATACGGGGAAACCTGTATCTGTTATGGCACGGTAGTTTAACTGGTAAAATACTGGTCTCCAAAACTGGTGTTCTTGGTTCGAGTCCAAGCTGTGTCGCCAAATAAAATGTCCGAGAGGAGTAAATATGGATAAGATAGAATTTCATAGAAGAAAAGCAGAAAATAATATAAGAAGTATCAAATTAATGCATAAAGGAAATTGTGTAAAAACGATAGAATTTTCAAAATATCAGATGTTTAGAATATTACTGGATATAGGGAAAATGTTAGACAGGGGAGACAGTAAAGAGACAATAGCAGATTATGTGCTGCCATATATAAATTTACATTCAGCAGAGGAAGAATTAAGCCTTGATGATTTAATAGTGGATAATGCAGAATACGTGGAAAAATATAAAAAATTATTAGAACAGGCAGAGAAATCAAACACAAGACAGGCAAATACTATAAAGAAATTAACTGAAAAAAATAAGGAACTGGAAGCAGAGAGTTCAGAGATAGAGATTCTAATATCAGAGAATAAAAAATCCCTTGACCTACTAAAAGAAAAAGACGGTGCAATAACGAGACAGTTAAAAACTATATCGGAATTGGAAAAAGAAATTGAAAAGCTGAAAAGTCAAAAATCAGAACTGGATATACAGGTTAAGGAAAAAGAAAAGATAATAAAAGACCTTAAGAGTAAGAAGGCTCCTAAAGCACCGGCTAAAAAGGGTGCAAGAGGCAGAGGAAAAACTAAAAAAACAGCAGAAGATATTGATATAGACGGAATATTAGAGGAAGGACTGAATTAATATGAGAAATAAAGATATGGAAGAATTAAAGAATATAGCAGAGGGTTTGGTCACAGCTTTGGAAGATAAGGATGAAGAAGTAGTAATAAATCTAAGGGAATCCTTAATGGAAAAGTGGGAAGAAGTGGAATGAAAATGAAAATTATAGAATCAATATGTTATATAGTGACACTATTTTTTTTAGTAAATTCACTTAAAACAAGAAAACGAAGAATGCTAGAGATAATAAAGAAGCTGTTAATATATCTGACAATATTAACAGCTCTAAAATATTCTGAAAATCTAAGTGGAGTGGTAGCAGTGCTTATATTTATAATAATAAACAATGAATATTTAGAAAAATGAATTACTTTTTAAAGTACTCGTTAAATTTTAGAGTTATTTTATCTGAAAAATTTGGAAATAATGTTTTAGAAATCCAACAAATGATGAAACCAGTTGCAAAATCTTTACCCTGTGAGGCTAAATATTGAAAAATATGCTCAATAATAGAATCACTATAGGAAGTACAGGAAAGTAGAATTATGATTGAAATAGCTAGAATTCTTTGTTCATAAATTTCAGCTTCGCTAGGAGAAGGGACAGAAAATTCTAGTCGATCAAGGGTAAAGTCCTCCAAAATATCATCAAATGAGCGTTCAGGATAAGAAGAATCAACATATGTTGAATATTCATTAATAATTGAATTCAAAAATGCTATATCGTAAGAATTATGATTAATTTGTTGTACAGTTAAAGCTAGTTTTTCTAGAGTAGAAAATTTTAAAGATTTCATAAAAGCCTTCTTTCGTATAAGTTTTTAAACATTGTATCAGAAATTAAAAAAAAGTAAATAAAAAAGAATCTCAAAGAAGAGATTCAGAAAAAATTATTATTTTAGCTAATTAATTTATACCATAAAATTAAAGAAATGTAAATAAAATAAGTCAAGAGAGAGTGATAAGAATGAGGAATAAAATATTAACTCTATTTAGAAATAATGTTCCATATATAAAAGAATTAAGACAATTATCGGGAAGTGTAACAGCTAGTATATTAATGCAGCAACTGGATTATTGGTTTGAAAAAAAGCCGGGTGGATTCTATAAATTTTTAGAACCATGTGAGAATAATGAACTATATAAAACAGGGGATAGCTGGACAGAAGAACTGGGATTTAGTAAGTATGAATTTAAAACAGCTTTCGAAAAAATAGGAGTAGCATACAAATCAAAAAATGAATTTAAGAAAGCAATGGAAAAAGGAGATCCGTTTCAAGGAAAATTCTATTGCTGTTATGTAGATAAGATGAAATATATAACAGTATATTACAGAAATCATGAACTACTGGATTCAGAACTGGAAAAGTTATTATCTCCTGTAAGTGAAGAAAGTTCATTTACAGTAAATGAAGAATCTTTATTTACGGAGATAAAGAAAGTTGATTTACGGGAAAATAAGGTCAAAGCTAGGAATTTAAAGGGACAGGATAAAATTCCTGTAAATGAAGAAAGTCCATCTACAGTAAGTGAAGAAACTTGCTTTCGATATAACAGAGACTACAATACAGAGAAAGAGACTACAGTCAGAAATGAAAAAAAATCTTCCGACTTCGAAGCTGAGAAAATAAAAAAAGAAGATTACCGGAGACATTCCCAGAATGAAAATATTTATGTGAAAGATGTAGAACGAACATGGAAAGAGTGCGAGCTACAAGAATATAAATATGCTCCGGTTGAGGGAATAAATAAGGCAATTGAAAGATATGGAATAGCAGAAATAATACAGGCAATACAACGCATAAGTAAAAGCACACATATGAAAAAGATAACGAATATTGATAGTTTTTTCAATAAAAATACAGATTTTGAACAGATAAGAAAAACAATAAATGGAAGTTATGATGACCGAAAACCGGAAGAAATTCTTAGAAGTTCAGAATATACACAGGAAGATTTAGAATATGCTTTTAGACAGGAGGAAGAATGGCCGAACTGAGTATAGAAAAAGCAATACTGGGAAAGATACTGTCGGCTCCGTATACATTTGAGAGTGCAGTAGAAAACGGCTTAAAAGAACAATATTTCGTAAATAATGAAAACCGTGAAATATATAAGCAGATGCTTAAAATATATACAGAAAACGGAGTGTTTGAGCAGAGTTTTTTAAAAGTGCCGAGAGAAAAACTAATTGAATTAGCCGAGGAATCTAACGGAGTAGTTCATATGAATTTAGGAGTAAAGGTACTGCGTGACGAATACAAGAATTATTATATGGATAAAAAGATACAAAAAGTTCTCGAGACAGAGGATTTAAGTGTAGATGAGAAAAGAAAAAATATAATAACCATAGTGGAGCGACTGGGTGATTTTGAAGAGGAAAGTAATAAACTGGTAACACCAAGAGGCTTACTAAGTGAATGGTGGACAGACCTAGAGAAAAAAGAACTAGATGGAATTTATACGGGCTATAGTGATCTTGATAAATATGTATTTCTTGAGAAGGGAAGTTTAATTACTATAGGAGCAAGACCGTCAATGGGAAAAACAGCCTTTGGTTTAAATTTAGCTTATAAAAATGCAGTAAAACATAATGTTTTGTATGTAAACATAGAAATGAATACCAAACAGATAACAAACCGTATACTGGCCAGTATGTCAGGAGTACTTCTTAAGAAAATAAAAAAGACAAAAGGAGAAGTACTGACAGACGAGGATATAGCTGCAATAAGTCGTAAAATGTCAATGTTTGAGAAATTGAAACTAGGGATACTAGACTGTAAAAATAATAATTTTGAGATAATAGTCCAGGGAATAAAAAAGGCACATGAAAAAACTCCTTTGGCTCTAATTGTAATAGATTACCTGACTTTGATGCAGGCCAAGGGATATTCAAATAAAAATATAGAAGTTGAGGAAATGGCAAATAGATTAAAGGCATTAGCAAAAGAACTTGATACTTGTATTGTGGTCTTAGCCCAGTTAAACAGAGATGTAGAAAAGAGGCCGGATAAAAGACCTGTATTAATGGATTTAAGAGATTCAGGAGGAATAGAGCAGGCGAGTAATGTGGTGATGTTTCTCCACAGGGAAGATTATTACAAAACACCAAACAGCGAAAAGAAATTATCAATGATGGAAGTAATAATCAGGAAAAACAGAGATGGAGAATTAGGGACAGTAAGCTTAGTTTTTAATAAAGAAACACAGGAAATAAGGACCTTACAAAAGCAACCCAAATTAATAGATGTGGGAGATGATGAAGATGATAAAAGACGCAGACCCTATTAGTGATACCCGGTTAAATGATTATATAAACACCTTAGAGGAAAGAAAAAGCAATAAATCCAAAGAGCTTATAAAAATAAATACTGAATTTAGGGAAATAGACCAGAAGTTAAAAGATGCCCTAGAAGTAAGGGAAATAAGGTTACTAAATAAAATGGCAGGAGGTGGAAAATGAATGTAGGAAAAAGATTTGAAGCGGATATA
>NZ_JAMZGM010000183.1 GCF_024158605.1 Sebaldella sp. S0638
ACAATAAGTAATGTAACCACTGGAGTAGAAACAAAAGAACACGACAGGCTTGAAGGAAAAGAGAGAACCAGAATATATGATGATGTTCAGAATGTAGGAGTAATAAGTTCAGGAAAGACAACATATATAGAAGCAGATAAATATGTATCAAGAGGAGCAGTAACAGAATCAGGGGGAACAACATATATTGAGGCTAATGATGTAAATATAAATACAATAGCTTTAAAAGATTACGAGAGAACAGAAGAAAATCATGGTTATGATTTATACAGAACAACAGAGAAGTTAGGCTCAGAAGTAACAGGTCTTGATAATGTAATAATAAATGCCGGAAATGATATAAATATAAAAGGAAGTACAGTAGCATCAGACGGGACAGTCCAGTTAACAGCAGGAAATGACATAAATATTGAGAATGATAAAAATACAATGTATACAGAATCAAAAAGAGATAAAAAAGGTACATTCTCAAGTTACAGCAAAGAAGAAAGAAGTTATCAAGAGGGAGCAGTAGCAAGTACAATAATAGGGAACAATGTCATACTGGATGCAGGAAATGATGCTAACATAAAGGCATCAAATGTAATAGCAGTAAAAAATGATGATGTTCAGAGTAGTGGTGGAAATATAATAGTAACAGCCGGAAATGACATAAATATTACAACGGATGATATGAATAATGAATATTATTTAAAGGAAAAGAAAAGTGGCTGGAGTGCCTCAGCTTCAATGAGTGGAGGAGGAGCATCGGCAGGAGTGACTTACAGTAGTACAAGTCTTGAGAATACAAGAAACAGTACAACAGTAGCGACATCAAGTATAGTATCAGAAGGAAGCACATTATTATCAGCAGGAAATAAAGTAAGAACAGAAGCAATGCAGGCAAATGTCGGAGAAGACATGATTATCAGAGGAACAAACGGAGTAGAGTTACTTGATGCTCAGGAAGTGTATGAAGAAAAAGTAAAGCAGAAAAGTACAAGTATAGGAGTAAGTGTAAATGTAGCATTTACTCCAGCTCAAATGGTAAGTACAGTAAGTGATGTAATAAGTAATTCAAAAGATTATGGATTTGGAAATACATCACAGAGTATAAATACAATAGGAAATGGAATACAGGATTTAAGAAATGTAACTCAACTAGGTGGAAATTTATATGATGGAATAAGATATGGTAGTCAGTATTTAAATGGCCATATGAATAATGGAGTTATGGAAAATGCTAAACAAGAAGCATTGAGCAATTTAGTATCAGCCAGTGTCACTGCAAGTTATAGTCAAAGTAAGTATGAATCAAACACTAGTGGAACAAATTCAGTGGCGGGAAATATAAATGTAGGGAAGAATTTTATACTACAATCAGACGGAGATGTAAAGCTAGTAAACCAGAAGGTGACTGTGGGAGATAATTTTGTAGTAGATGCTAAGAACTTTGAAGCACGAGCCGGAGAAAATACATATAGCAATGATACAAAATCAAGTTCTTCAGGAATAAATGTGGGTTATGATATAGTAAATAATCATGTAATAGGCGGAGCAAATATCTCAGGAGGAAAGTCAAATACAGATTCTAAATATTATGATAATACTACAATTAATGTAGGAGGAACATTCCAGCTTACAACAAAAGAGGATGCAACCTTTGCAGGAGCTAATGTAATAGCTGATAAAATTAATTTTGATATAGGTAAGGATTTGAATATAATATCTTTGCAGGATGAATATAAATCAAATGGAAGTAGCTATGGTGTAGGAGTAGATGTTTCAGGGAAAATGCCAGGAAGCAATAAGGAAGAAGGATATGCAATACCATCATTAAATGGAAGTTATAGTCAGGATAATGCAGATTCAAAATGGGTAAATAACCAGACATCAATATTGGCAGAAAACGGAGGAAGTGTAAAAGTAGGGGAAACATTAACAAATACGGGAGCTGTAATAGGCAGTCTAAACCCAAATGAGAAACTGAGTATTGATGCAAATAAGGTGGTAGTAGAAAATTTAAAAGATCATGATAAAGGAGAGAATTCAGGAATGAGCTTTAGTGGAGTAAGTAAAGATACTTTAATTCCACAAATAGGAATTCAATATGGAAGTCATGACAAACAGCAGGACAGCAATGCTACCTTTGTTAATACAGAAGTAACAGAAGCAGGGAAGAGATTAGATTTAGAAGAATTAGGAATAAATACAGATATTAATAAGGCGCAAAAAATAACAAAAGATGAAGTGGTAGAGCAAATAGACACGGTAATTCATACAGATATGGGAAATAAAGCAGTAAGAGACAGCTTCATGGAAGATATATTGAAGACCGGAGCTTTAGTTCCAGAAATAGTGCAGGGAATTCGTGAAGGAATGACAAATGAAGGCGAAACGGTATTAGGTCAGATATCAAATAATATGGGAGAAAGATCAGATGATATAAAAGCCTTTATTGAAGGAAGAGACCAAAAATTACAAGAGCAGTTAGATAAAAATAAGAATAAAGATGGCAAGATAGCATTGAATGAAGGTACAGAAAAATTGATTGAGGATAACTTGAGAAAAACTTTAGAAGAATTTGGAAAAGGTGGTTATGAAATAGTTTATGTAGTAGATGATTCAAATATTTCAATGTCAATAGACGATAAACATGGAGTAATGTATGTAAATGTCAATGGAGATGGATTTGGAAATGCAGAAGAAATGAGAAAGAATGTTCAGCATGAAAGTGGACATGGAACATATAAGGATGGAACAATAGATAAAACAGCTACAGAAAAAATGGGGAATAAGGATAAAGTTTTAACACCATCAAATGTAGTGATAGATGACAGTGTTATAGAAAAATTGAAAGAAGGAACGGATGCTTATGATATAGCTAGAGAAAATGGCGAATTAAGGGATAGATATCATAGTGGGAAAGAAGATTTAAGAGAATTTCACCTTTTACCTAATGGAAAATTAGATCTTGACTATTTTAGAAGCGTTTATGGTTCAACTCAAGAAGCAATAAGAGATTGGGAATATGCTATGAAAAATGGAACAAAAGAAGCATTAATTGAATATGTCAAAAGTGAAATAATTGATGAAGTGAAAGGGAAAATAATTGACGAAGTTCCTTTTGGTAAATGGATTTCAAGAGGACTTGATGTATATAATATTATTGGAGGAAAGAAACCTAAATCTCAACAAGAAGATTTAGTATTAGATTATGCATGGGATAAAAAGAAATTGTTACAAAAAACTTCAGATTTAATAGTTTATAATTCTCAAAAAGAAATAATATCATTAATGGAAACAATAGCAAAAAAAGAAATAGGAGAAAATAATCTTAATAGTCAAGCTGGTATTAATAGAATGAAGGATTTAAAAGATGAAATAAGAATAGAATTTGAAAATAATCCTTCCGCAACATATTCAAAATATAAATCTAGTTTTGATTATGCAATTTCTAAAAATAAAGCAAATTTTACTTTAAATGATTATTATGATATGAAAAAAGATGTTGATGGATATTTTAATTTAGGAAGTCGCGAAAATCTTACTGGCTATAAAGAACGTGGAGATTCTGATTATTTTTTTGAAACTGGAAAATTTCAATTTAAAAATGGAAAAGCCAAAAATTATATGAACAAAATGGCAGAATTTAGCATAAAATAAATATAAATGAAAGGAACAAATATGAAATTAAAACTATTTTTAACTATTTCGATTGTTTTTTTTATAGTAATAATTATGTATCTAAAAAGTTCAGACAGTAATGTCCTTATACTAGAAAAGAACTCAAATGCTTACAGTTCAATTGAAAGTAATTATTTTTCATTAAGTAACACAGAAATTATTAGTAATATCTATTATATTGAATATGAACATAAGTTATTTGATTTTTCTCAGGGATTAGATTTAAGGAATATAAATTTCAAGAGATATTTAATTGGCTGGAAATCAATAGAAAAAACTTCAAATGAAGTATTTTATACATTTATTACCTCTTCATTTACTCCAAAAACATTAAATTTTAAGAGTGAAGATTTCAATATGGGAAAAATAATTTTTAAGACAAAAAAAACTAAAGATATAATTATAAATTCTACTAATAGGGAAAAGGAAATAAAAGAAAATATACTAAGTCCTTTATTATACGATCAGATAAAAGATGAGAAGATACTAAAAATTATACATAAAATAGATAGTGAATTGAACTAAAATTTATAAAAACTGTAATGTGGTATTACACTAAAATCTTGGACAAAAATAGTTTGATAGTAGAAATATAAAGATTAATAAAAATGCTGATATAAAATCAGCATTTTTTAGTAAATAAAGAGTAAAGATTTTCAAGTTCCAAAAATAAATTATTCTCAACATCATCCTCAAATTTCCTTATAATTTCAACAGTAGTCCGAGGCATGAATTTACTTAAATCATTTCCAAGATAAGTATCGGAAAGTGAAGAAGTTATAGGGATTCCATCTAAAATAAGAAAATT
>NZ_JAMZGM010000184.1 GCF_024158605.1 Sebaldella sp. S0638
TTCAAAACACCTCTTTCTTTTTTTATTATATCATTGTTTAGATTTTGGTGTTCCTACTTTACTATAGCACTACATAAATATCTTGGTGTTTTACCATTTTCATCGTATGTCAATGTCATTTTAGTTTTTTTACTTGATATATCTTTTTCTGAATAATTTCTTTTTTTTCCATTAATATAGAAAAGACATTTTTCTATATTATTTTCTAATTTACAAATATAATATATTGCTTGGTTTTTCTCTATTTTTGTTTCTTCTACATATTTTTTTTCTCCCACAAATTCAAAATCTTTATCTAGTAACTCTTTATATTTTTCCAGAAAATTTTCTACTTCATTTATTAGATTATTTTTAGAGTATTTAAAAAATAAAACTCCATTATCTTCTAAAATATCAAAATTATTTCCATTAACAATAGAAAATAAGATTAAAAATATTAATACATATACGTTTTTCATTTTATTTATTCCTTTCAAGTTTTCAGATAATGAAATACCAAAATTGACTTTTTGTTAAAAAAAGTCAAAAATCGGCTCCTACCAAAAAATTAGATAGACCAAGTCAAATCTTGCATAAAATCATAATTTGAGGATAGATTTTTTATCATTTTTGTAGTGATCAAGCTCTTTGTATCCACTTTTTTATACTAATACCAATCACATGCTTAGCAATTTTACTTGACCACTACACAAGCATTACACCACCCTATAAAACTATACTTATAAGTGATAATATAGAAATAAACCAGGTAGTAATTGGTATTTCTTTTATTTTTCCAGTACATATACTAATAATAACATAAGAAACTATACCAAAAGCGATTCCAGTACTAATGCTATATGTAAGTGGCATTAAAAGTATTGTTAGAAAACAAGGAATAGCAACTTCTACTTTATTTAGTTCTATATCAAGAAGGTTTTTAAACATATGTATGCCTACAATAATGAGTGCTGGTGCTGTAGCGAATTTTGGAACTACCTGTATAAGAGGAGAAAAAAATAATGATATTCCAAATAAAAATGCAACAACTATAGAAGTAAGTCCAGTTCTTCCCCCTTCTGCAATTCCAGTAGCAGATTCTACAAATGTAGTTGTGCTACTAGTACCTATGGCTGCACCTATTGTCGTTGCAAAAGCATCAGCTTTTAAAATTTTATCTATTTTTGGTATATTTCCATCATTATCTACAAACCCCGCTTCATTTGCGCATGCAATTATGCTTCCCAGAGAATCAAATAAATCTACAAACATTAATGAAAAAATTGGAACGATAAGTGAAATTTTTAGTGTACCTATAATATCCATTTTAAAAGCAAGTGGTATAATACTAGGGGGTAATGAATAGAATGTAGATGGCATATGTACCTGTCCTGTAATTATCCCTAAAATTGTGGTAATGACTATCCCAATTAAAATACTTCCTTTTATTTTTTTATTTAAAGCACTCCCATGATAATAAAACCTGTCAGTCCTAAAATAAGTGGAGTAAGAAACACTTTATTTTCTGGAACTATAAAGTTGAGTTTTCTAATTATTGTAAATGGATCCCCTACAACTAATTTTAAATCCTGAAGTCCTATAAATGCTATAAAAAGACCAATTCCCGCTCCAATTGCAAGCCTTAATTGAAATGGAATGGCGATAATTACTTTCTCTCTAAATCCTGTAAAAGTTAGAACTGTAAATAATAATCCTGATAAAAAAACTACTCCTAAAGCAATTTCCCAGTTTAAAGACCCATTTGAGTTTACTACCAAGGCAGTAAAAAATGCATTAAGCCCCATTCCTGGTGCCATGGCTAAAGGTAAATTTGCCCATAAGCCAACAAGTAAAGTTCCCACAATAGCTGCTAAACATGTAGTAGTAATTAATGGAGCTTTCGGCATTCCCAACCCTTCTAGAACTATAGGATTAACAAAAATAATATATGCCATTGTGAAAAATGTAGTAAATCCTGCAATAACTTCTTGTTTAAAAGTAGTTTTATTTTTTTCTAAATGAAAAAATTTATTGAACAATTTTGTTACCTCCTGAATTTTTTTGAACATATCATTATATATTAAATATCATTTTTTGTCTAAAGTTAATTAATAAAATAATAGAATATTTTTATTTAATAAATCTATATTTTTTGATAATAAATTTTCAAAAATACCCTTCCTATAAAAAAATCAGTTATTATAAAACAACTGATCTGTATTTTCAATTCTTCATTTCCCTGTATCTATTTTATATAATAAATTTCAATTTTTTTCAATAAATATTATTTATTATTGAAAACATCTAAAAGACTTATTGAAGCTATTTTTACCCCGTAAGATATTGCTTTTAAGTCCACCATAAAGTTCCCGTTATGATTAAAATAAGGAAATGGTTTTCCTTCTTTCTGAGCTTTTTCAAAAACTTTCGGATCTGCTACTCCTACTAGTATATAAGAATATATATGTTTGGTATTATCAAGAACTAAATGATGAAAGTCTTCTGAGCCCATTGCCGGTGGATAATTCTTTAAATTTTCTATCCCCTTTATATTGCTCTGAAGAGCTCTTTCAATTCTTTCTGTTAGTTCTTTATCATTTACTAATGGGGCAGCCCAGCCTTTTCTAATCATCTTCGGATACATGTCCTTATTTAATCCATAGGAAAATGCTATCCCCTCATTTATTCTTTGGATACCGTTAACCATTATATTTCTATCATTTTCATTAAACCACCTCAAATTTATTTTTACTAATGAAGAGGCTGGTATTACATTGTTTTCTGTTCCTGCCTGTATTGATCCCACTGTTAACACTGCTGCATTTTGAGGATCTATTGCACGACTTACTATTGACTGATAAGATGTTACTGCTATTGCTGACATTATAACAGGATCTTTCGCTACCTGGGGAGCTGAACCATGACCGCCTACTCCGTTAAAAACTACATCAATTTGATCCATTCCTGCCATTCTTGCTCCCGGAACCGCAACATATGTTCCTACTGGTATTGGGGCTGTATGCATCCCTATTAAATAATCCGGTTTTGGAACTCCTTTTTTGTACATATTATCTTCTACCATGGCACGAGCGCCTAAACCTGGTTCTTCAGCTGGCTGTGCTATGAAAACTAATGTTCCTTTCCACTTATCCTTATTTTCAGACATAACTTTTGCTGCTCCAAGCATCCAGGTAACATGGGCATCATGACCACAAGCATGCATTAACGGGAGCTCTGCTCCATCGACACCTTCCAATTTACCTACCTTAGTGCTGGCATAAGGCAGACCAGTTGTCTCTTTAACAGCCAGTCCATCCATATCTGCTCGATACATTACAATTGGACCATCCCCGTTTTTCATAATTGCTGCCACACCTGTCTTTCCTATTCCTGTTATTGTTTGATATCCTAAATTTTTAAACTCTGTATCTACTATATTTGCTGTTCTATTTTCTTGAAACCCCAGTTCCGGATTAGCATGGATATCCTTAAAAATTTCAACCAGTCTTTTCTCATCTTTATCAATATTCTCCTGTATTTTTTCATATTCAGATATTGTATCTGAATGTACTACTGGAAATAATACAAAAAATATCATCAAAAAATAGAAAAATTTCCTTTTATTAAAAGCTGTTAATTTTTCCATAATCATCTCCTTGTATATAGTAAGTTTAATATTACTTAAGTATATCATGTTTATAAGTATATTTCTATTTATCATATAGTTTTTAATTACATTCTCCCCAAAACAATTCACATATTTCTAATGTTTCTTTCTCTGTTAAATGTTTTTCATGTATAAAAATACTTGTATACAATATCTCACAAAGCCCCCCTGTAAAAGCCCTTAATTTTAAATCTGTCAATTCTTCATCTATACCTTCTTTTTCCAGTTCTTTTTTAAACCTTTCCAAAAATCTTTTAGAATCTGTTTTACTTTTTATATAGGAAGACCCTTTATATATTAACATAAATAAAAGAATGTCATCTCTTTCTTCAAAAAAATTTATTAATCTTTCTGTTAGTCTATAAAGGTTCTTTATACTGCCTTTTGTGACTTTTAATTGTTCCAAAGAATTCTCTATTTCTCCAAAAGAATAATGTAATACCTCTCTATACATCTCATTTTTACTTTTAAAATGATAATACAGGTTGCCCGGACTTTCATTTTTTTCATTTAATATTTTATTGATTGATGTTTTTTCTAATTTACTTTCTTTTATGGACTTTAATATTCTTTCAACTATATCTCTTTTATCCATTATCTCTCCTTAGATGGATTTTTTAGAGAGAGAACCCATATCAATGAGTTCTCTCAGTCAGTTTAAAATACCGCTTTTAATGATATTCC
>NZ_JAMZGM010000185.1 GCF_024158605.1 Sebaldella sp. S0638
TGTAATTCCTCGTCATCTACCATAACTGTGATATATCCCTTTGCTCTGCCGTCTTTTATGTTTAGGGTAGAGTAGTCGAGGTCTGCGTTGTATATTAATTCTTTGATTTCTTCTGGTGTCATTTCATCAACTCCTTTTGTTTTATGGTATAATAGCCTATATATTATTTTTGGAGGTATTTATGCAATTTACTGATTTAGAACACATTGATATAGAAATATTGAAATATATAGCCAAACATCAACCTATTAGTAAATCTATAGTTTTAAAAAATTTTCCTGAGGAAAAATATTCTACTGAATACAGAATCAACACATTAATGAATGGTTATATTTCAGAAGAAAAAGAAACAAAAGATAGTTCTGGTAGAAGAATTATAGTAGTTAATCGTCCTCTTGGGATATATACTCTCAATAAAGATGGCAATAGGTTTTTTCAAGATTTAAAAAAACTGAATTTATAAATAGGATGGAATTTTTAAAAAAATTCTCAATTGAAATAATGCGTTCAGTGTTTTGCCCCATTATTGTTTCTCTTATAACAACAGTTTTAGCAACAACAGTTTTTAAGGATTTTTTAAAATCTCTTTTTGAAGGTCTTTTTTGATCTCTTGCCTTTGTATTGTGAGATGCTCCTTTATTCTGTCGCATAGTCTGACAGTACAGAATGATGTTATAACAGATACAACTATAGGGATTATAATTCTAAGCATAGCTTTATCAATGCGATTCATAATTTCACCTACTTTCTATTGACTTTTTAGATTTTTGGGGTATAAAGTAATGCTAATAACAATTTTTGTGTTTCAAATCTTTCTGCCCACTTCGGTGGGTATTTTTTTATTTCCGTTTGAAAAGTGTACTAATGTCTATTCTAATTCAGAAGTTTTAGTTTATTCAGTATGATACAAGCATCTTGTTCAAGACAGTCTAACAAACGGACTTTGTCGTAATCTCTTTTTCTTAATGCCCTCTCGCGCTTTATTGCATATTCTCTAATGCTTTTTTCTAGGGTTGTAATTATTTGGGTTTCTTTTGGGGACATTTCTATAAGCTCCTTATTTCAAATTTTACATTTTTTTAAAATAACGGGGTTTATTGTTTATCAATTATTTCTGAATAATCCCACATGATTCCGTCAATTTCATCTTTTACTGATTCAAGTTCTGCAAGAAAACCCATAGCTTTTTCAGCTAATTCTAAAAGCTCACTGTCTTTGATTTTAAATGCACTTTCTAGGGTGTCTTCTATACTATCTGTTCCCTCGTTTTCCCATGCATCAATCATTTCTCTTATAATTTCCAGTCTTTCTTCTTCGCTTATTTCTTTGTTATCCATGTTATCATCTCCTTATATTAGTTTATTTACTTTTCAGTTTATCTATAAACATAAAAGTTTACAAAAGGTGTAAATTTTTTATCTTGTTAATATTATAAACTTTTTTATTTACAATGTCAATATTTTTTTTGCAAAAAAACAAAAAAAAAGGTAAAATGTTTATAAAAAGGAGATGTTATGTTAGAAACAAAAGATTTATTGAAGAAAATCCGTGAAGAATATGGTTACAGTGTATATGAAATGGGAGAAAAACTTGGAGTTTCACAAACACAGGTTAACCAATTAGAGAATGGTAATAAAAATATTACCGAAAAATATATAATGAAAGTGTGTGAAGTTTTCCCAACTTACAAAAAACAACTAATGAAAAGTTTTTACTTGGGGCAACTTAAAAAAATAAGAGAGAAAATTCCAGAAGGAATAGAAATTCTTAAAACAGAAAATATAGAAGCGGAATTACCTCTTTATATTGCGAGCGCTGGAACAGGTTTATTAGCAATGGATGAGGATGAAAAAACAATAAAATTAACTTTGCCACCAGAAATTGTAAAAATAAAAAATATTTTTTCTGTGATAGTTCATGGGGATTCAATGCTACCAGAATATAGAGATAGAGATGTGTTAATTTTAGATCCAAATTTTTATACTTATGTAGAATTAGCTGATCAAGATGTTGTGATTCAGAAAAATGGCGAAAGATACATAAAACAATTAAGATTCAAAAATTTCGAACCTTACCTATATAGCTATAATGAAATATATCCGCCTATACCTTGTTGCGAAGAAGACGAAGTAAAGATATTAGGGGTTGTTATATTTATGCAAAGAAAGAAAAAAATTTAAATATCCATATCGGATATTTTTTTGTTGACTTTGTAAATTTTTTGGTTTATAATTTGTTATAAACAAATTTTTTTATTCTATTTATAAATAAAAAAGTTTATAAAGGAGGAAGAAGATGAATTTAAAAGAGCAATTCATTGAGTTTGATTCTGAAATCAAATTAAAGTATGGGAACAGAAAAGAATTTTGCAAAAAATTTTCTCTTAATTATCATGATATAAATAATCTGTTTGGAAGAATCATTAGGGAAGAAGTGAGACCAAGAGTAGATATAGTCGAAATGGTTTCAAAGCCCTTAGGTTATAACTTGACATTCGTCAAGACCAAAGACTAATCGCCCCCCTAAACAACCTTGAGAAAGGCGAGGGTGCTTGTATTCCAATCCTAGTCGAAATTCTAAACGACCTAGGGAAGAAATTGGTTATTGTGGATAAATAAAAAGCCCCAATGGGGCGAGGTATACATTTAATGTATAAGTCGAGTTATCACCACAAAAAGAATGATGATATACCACTTAATCATAGTATACCTCCAATTAGTTGAATGTTGGCTCGCGAAAGCCACAAAACATTATAACAAATGAAAAATAAAAAAGCCAGATAAAAAATATCCAGCTTTTTTTCGCGATTTACACCAACTAATTGTTTTCACTGTTATTATACCAAATCTATGGAAAATGTCAAGAGGGTAAAACGACTATAGGCGACTGAGTATGCCATAAAAGTGCTTAAATAGATGAGTAGAGAGGAGAAAAGTATGGCTAAATATAAGGAAATCAAGTTTACTGGAGAACATGAAAAAATAGGGAGACTTTTAACAGATAAAAAAATCACAAAAGAAGAACTAATGTTACTGTTAAATAATGTGGAAATAAAAGATGTGGAGATTTCAGTTAAGAAAAATGATTGGAAAATATGTGAAACAGGAAATAAAATTTTGGATTTTCTATTTTTATCAGAGTATCGATACACAGGTAACGAGAAAGAAGAAATAGTGTTGGGAGTATTGGAAGCTTTGAAAAGAGCAAATAATTGTAATGTAAGAAATCCAATGTGAGTATTAAATTGCCCGAATCATCTAAGGGAGGAATAAAATGATAAAAACAATACTAATAAGTATAATAACAGCATATATAACATCCAAAGTATATGATTGGATAAAAAGGGAATAAGAGACTGGAGGTGTAAAAATGGAACCACTTAAATTATCAGAAATACAGGAACTAAGTCCGTTAAACAAACTGGAAAATAAGAATTATGAAGAAATAACAGTTTATGCATCAGAATTACAGAATGTATACTATAAATTAAAATCAGCAGTAAATATACTAACAGAGTGTTCCGGAATAGAGTTACCGGACGAAGAAATTGAAACAGTGATGAGTTTTTATGGAAAGAGCTTTCTTGAAATATACAGATACATAAATAAACTGGAAGAATATATTTTAAATAAAAAAGAGTTATTGAAAGAGATCGTGGTAAGAGGACAATAAAAGTCTGAAAGGAGCAAAATAATGACAAAATCATTAGAAGCAACAATGTATATAGAAGAATTAAAAAGTAAGATTAAGCTGTTGGAAAATTTACGTTATTCGTATGATGAAGAAGATCAAAAAGAATTATCGGAAGAGATATTAAAAGCAGCAGAGAATTTGAAGAAAGTATTTAATAAAACTTTAGAGGGAGAAAATTCAGACAGTTTAACTGGAAAAAGAGAAATAGAAGTAAAATCTTGTGTGGTATTGGGAATGACATATTCAAAGAAAGAAATTTTGCTGTTTGA
>NZ_JAMZGM010000186.1 GCF_024158605.1 Sebaldella sp. S0638
GGGTTTATTACTCCTTACCAGGCTAGATTCAATTTCTTTGGATCCTAATGTTCCCATTTTGCTTGACCATTACATTAGAATATCTTACTAACGGTGATTTGAGAAAAGAAGTACAGAAAATGTTAAATAAAGGGGAGTCTATAAATTCAGTAGGACGATTAATATTTTTTGGTAAACATGGCAGATTAAACGAATCTGCTTTAGAAAATCAGTTAGAAAGAGCAAGCTGCTTAAACATTCTTTTAGCTTCACTAATAATATGGAATTCTAGATATTTAGAAAAGGTATATGAAGTAGTAAAAAATGAAGAATGGTTTGAAGAGATTGAATTTCAAAAGGTTAGTCCGTTAGGAACCCAACATGTAAATTTTTTAGGAAAGTATATTTTTGAAGATATAGAAATAGAAACGGGTGATGGTTTAAGAGAATTGATATTCAAGGTTTGAAATTAATGGAAGCCTTGAATTCATTCTATTAAATGATTGTGTGGTGCTAAATCACATTAATTATGGAGGTACCCCTTCAGACAAAAAGAGTGAGGCAAGCTCTAAATTATTTGAAAATTTCCTCGCAATATTTTCAGTCAGTTTTTCAAAATCACTATTCATTTTGAATCTTGAAAAATTTAAAAAATCTGCAATTTCAGAAAAATGTCTGAGTCTAGCAGCTTCATTATTCAAGTAAATACCTATTCTGAAATCTTCTACTCCAAGCTGTTCTCCAACATATTTCAAAATTTCCAATGGAATATCTTTATGAAGTTGATAGCCTAAATTTTTTAGGAAAAGATACTGTAGAGCATAACCTAATTTTAAATAAGGTTTCTTAAATTTTTCAATATATCGAACTTCTTCCAATGTAAGAGTGAAATTATCCACAATATCATTTTTAGTTGTCTTTAGTATGAAAAGTTCTCTCTTCTCCTTGTCAGTAAGAAAACGAAATTTAATTGTCTGCATTTTTAGTCTCTAATTCAGAAAGCCTTCTATAAAGAGTGGCTTTTGAAACTCCTGTTTTATTGAGAATTTCCTGTACAGAATAATGTTCAGTGTGGTAAAGAGCTAATGCTTCTTTGACTTTTTCACTGTTAATACGAGGTCTTCCTCCTAGCCTACCCCTAGCTCTAGCATTTTTCACTCCTTCTTTAACTCTTTCGGCAATCAATTCCCTTTCCAATTCGGCAAAGATAGAGATCATGCCGATCATAGCTCTCCCCATTGGAGAGGTAGTATCGATACTTTCTTTGAGAGATATCAGATTAATACCTTCAACATTAAATTTTTCGACCAGTTCAATCAGATCCTTAGTTTTTCTTCCTAGCCTAGAAAGGGAAAATATCACAAGTATATCTCCTTTTCTCAATTGCTCAAGCAGTTTAGAAAATTCTTTCCTCTGCATATTCTTTCCAGTAGCCTTATCTGAAAATATTTTATCCACTCCATATTTTTCTAATGCACTGATCTGCATTTCTAAATTTTGATCCGTAGTTGATACTCTTGCATACCCAAACTTCATTAAAATAGCCTCCGTAACTCATGTTTTTGATACATAGATATTGATAATAGTATTGGCAATAGTTCTGTAAATAGTTATGAGACTATTTTAACAAAATTTTTGTTTCAAAACTACCTATTTTTTCATAGCTCCAAAAACTTTAGTTTTTGAGACAAAGAAACAACATCATTCAAATGATATTATTCCTTGATATTTAAGTCTTTTTATTTTCAATGTGGGGTTTTCGGGAAAAAAACGGAGCTTGGCCTTTATAAGTTTTTCTGCCAACTCATTATTTCTAAAAATTTCATTAATTGATTTGTTTTTAGGGATATTTTCAATCTGTTCTGCATTAAATACATTGAAATATGATACTATAGGACTATTTAATTCTTCTGTTATTTCTTTTTCTTTTCCGTTTTCATCTTTGACTTTTTTTGTTATATCCCATTTCCAAAATTCTAACCTTATGGATTTAGCACCTTTTTTTACTTTCCACTTTTTAGATTCAGCCTGCTTGTATGTTAACCATCGATTATCCTTAAAGTCTATTCTTTCAGCTGCCATATATAGCTTTATTAAATTAATTCCTCTATAAGATACACCATTAGTCGGATTTATCGGTTTGGCAGTTAACCACCCTTTCTGCCAAAAAGTTTTTTCTCCATTTTCTAAATCTTTAATAATTGTATCAACTAACTCTTTTCTTTCTTCAAAAACTCTTTCTCTAGCTTTTCCCATTTTGACCACTCCCATAAAATAGTTTTTAAAACAAAACTAAATCTCTAAGGACACATAAGACAATTACACATTAGCCCGCATTACCAGTAGAAGCCATTTCATGCTTACAATTGTTCAAAGTTCCTACATAATTTTTTTGTTTTTTTCATAAACGAATTTTTGCATACAAGATTTTCAAGGTTTTGCGTAGCAAACACGGAGTGCTTGACCTTGAAAACTTGAATCCCCCAAGGATTTCGGAGTATGCTATAATTTGAGTTGAAAAAAATAGATTAAAAAAAAAAGAGAAGCGGTTTAGCTTCTCTTATCATTCCCAGAATAATAAAATTGTTTTTATCTGCTTGCATTGCCCTATTTGTTAAAGTGCAATAAATTTACAGCATAAATTTTGTGATAAAAATTCTTAAACGATTTAAAATAAACTTATTATATTCAAGATTGTGTATAATTATAAATCTTTATAAATTTCACCCCGACTCCCAATATTAATAACTAAAATTATTAATTGGTCATCTCTCTTAGAAAATAAAGCCCTAAATTTCCCAATTCTAAGCCTAAAAATATTTTCTTTTGTTTTCAAATTTTTTATATCATAATATTTAATATTTTCCAAATCTTGAGAAATTTCATCAAAAGCTTTAAAAAATTTCAATCCATCTTTTTTATTTTTCTCAATAAATTTTTTTGACTTTTTACTATAAATTACCTTTAATAATTTGTTCAATAGTAAGTTCGCTCCCCTCATTAGGGTCTAAATCAGGTTCTTCAATCCAACTTAATAGTTCTTTTTCTTCTTCATCAGAAACATATCCACAATTTTTTTTAATGTATTCCACAAGACTAATATCTTCATATTGATTAATATATATATTCATTGCTTTTCTTATAACCTCTGAAAAAGAAATTTTTTCTCTATGAGCTATATTATTCAATTTTTCATATTCCGCTTCTTCTATTGTTATTGATTTTCTAATCACATAAATCAACTCCTTTTTATATTATAGTAATATAGTATTATTATAGCATAACAATACTTAAATATCAAATACTAGAAACATAATTTTTGTCAGGAATGTGAAAATAACTAGTTTTCTTTCTTTTAAGATGTTTTATATTGGTGGCCTAATACTTGGTTGTCACTAGTAAAAAAACTCTCTTAATCGTAAATTTGAACCACGAAAGATTGTATAAATTATTCATTATAAAATAAAAAATTCTCTTGGTAGATTACCGGAGAAAATTGGAATGGCAACAAAAATTTAGACAGTTTTTTTAAGTTTGTTTTGGATATCCTATACTCCATAGAAAAGCTTTTAATTATTCCATCTTCTTCTAAATGAAGACGTATTATTTTTTCTTGAATTCTTACTCATAATTTTTTTGCATTTCAAAACACCTCTTTATTTTTTTTAATTAAACCATTGTTTGGATACCGGTGTTCCTACTTTAGTATAGTATTACATCTAAGTTTTTGCTGTCATTCCAATAGATTTATTCATGTTATTTGACATGCGGAGGTAAATAATATATAATGTAGTACAAAATATATGAAGGAGAGAATTTATGAAAGATTCGTATGTTAGCTTAAGAATAAACAGAGAACTAAAAGAAAAAGTTCATAAAATATTTGATGAATATAACATGTCAGTATCGGAAGGAAT
>NZ_JAMZGM010000187.1 GCF_024158605.1 Sebaldella sp. S0638
ATGAGTGGCGGAGGAGCATCGGCAGGAGTGACTTACAGTAGTACAAGTCTTGAGAATACAAGAAATAGTACAACAGTAGCAGTATCAAGCTTAATGTCAGAAGGAAGTACAGTGTTAGATGCAGGAAACAGGATAAGAACAGAAGCAATGCAGGCTAATGTCGGAGAAAATCTTGTAATAAGAGGAGTAAACGGAGTAGAGCTTCTGGATGCACAGGAAGTGTATGAAGAAAAAGTAAAGCAGAAAAGCACAAGTATAGGATTATCAGTAAGTGTAGGTTCGACAGTAACAAGTTTTATTGACCAGGCAAATGGAATGTATGAAAATAAAGATAAATACGGTACAGGAAATATGTCACAGATATTAAATTCAGCAGGAGATGGATTTACATTATTTAGAAGCGGGGTAAGTGCCTTTAATGATGCCCAGTCAATATATGATAGTGTAGTATCGGGAATTCATCCGGCAAATGGGCTTGCAGGAATAACAGCAAATGTGTCACTAAGTTATAGTCAGAGTAGCTATGAATCAAATACAAAAAGTAGTACTTCAGTAGCAGGAACTATAAATGTAGGAAAGAATTTTATACTACAATCAGATGGAAATGTAACAATGGTAAATCAAAAGGTTAATGTGGGGGAGAATTTCGTAGTAGATGCTAAGAACTTTGAAGCACGAGCTGGAGAAAATACATACAGTAATAATACAAAATCAAGTTCATCAGGAGGAAGTGTTGGTTACGATGTAGCTCAAAATACAATGACAGGTGGAATAAATGTTTCAGGTGGAAAATCTAATACAGATTCTAAATATTATGATAATACAGTAATAAATGTAGGAGGTACTTTCCAGCTTACAACAAAAGAAGATGCATTATTTGCAGGAGCGAATGTAACGGCAGATAAAATAAACTTTGATATAGGACGAGATTTAAGTATAATATCATTACAGGATGAATCTAAGTCAGAAGGAAAGAATTGGGGAGCAGGTTTAGGTTATAGCGAAAAAGACCCGACAACAAATAAAACCCAGATAGGAAGTATAACAGGAAATTTAAGTTATGGACAAAATAACTCAGAAAGTAAATGGGTAAGTAATCAAACAAGTATAATAGCCAATAATGGTGGTACAATATTAGTAGATGGAACATTAACAAATGTGGCATCAGTAATAGGAAGCCTTAACAGTGATAGCAAATTAAGTATAGACGCAAACAAAGTAGTAGTATCTAATCTTGAGGATTATAACAGGGGAGAAAATGCAGGAGTTAATGTAGGAGGAATAGGCTTAAATAATAATGCACTTATAGGACAGACAGGTGTACAATATGGAAGTCACGACAAGGAGCAGAGCAGTAATGCCACTTTTGTAAATACAGAAGTAACAGAAGCAGGGAAGAAACTAAATCTTGAAGAAATGGGAATAAATACAGACATAAATAAGGCACAGGTGGTAACAAAAGATGAAGTGGTAGAACAGATAGATACAAACTTACATACTGACTTATTAAATACAGCAACAAGACAACAGTTTGTGGAGGATACAAGAAAAGCAGGTCATGGAATACTTGATATAATAGATTCTGTTGGAAGAGATAATTTAAATTATGAAGAAGCCAGAACAGATAGATATGGACAATATTATATAGAGAAAAATCCTCAAATGATGGAATTTATGAAAGACCCAGACAGTAAGAGTGCATCAGAGATAGAGCAGATGACAAAAGATTATATAAAGTATATGACAGGTATGGACGTAGAAGTAGTAATAGTAGCTACGGGAGAAGGTTCTGGATACATAAGAGGAGATCAAGCTGGTGAAGGAAAAAATAATGTTTTTATATTAGATGTTACAGATTTAGGAAGTGGAAATATAAGTGTAGCGGAGATATATGGACATGAGCCTAACCATGTGGATGATCATAGAAGAGGAAGAGATGCTGGGGATGAAGTTACTTCTGGAGCAGCAGGAGACAGATTAAGTGAGATATTAGGAGAAAATGGGAAAAGCAGTAAGTTTGATATAGGAAACTGGATAAATAATCCAGAAAATTTATTAGCTTTAGCAAATGGGACAAATACATTAAATACAGAATATGATGGTTATAATGTGGAGAAAATGGGATGCTATCCTGTAAATGCACCAAAATGTAATCCTACTATAAATCCTAATAAATTAATAACAGATGATGAGATAAAAGCTAAAAGAGAAATAGCAAAAGCTCAAAATGAAATAGAAAAAACAATGAAACTTCTAGAAGAAACAAATAAGAAAACTCAAAAAGAAAATAAAAAAAATCAGGAAAAAGATAAAAATTTAAATATTGCAGTATCAAATATAAAAGATAGAGTACCTGAAAAAACAGAAGCAGAAATATTAAAAGAATTAAATAATTGGGGAGTAGAGCCAGTTTCAGATGGAAGAATAAAAATATATTCAGATGGGCAGTACTTATTTAGCGTTGATGACTATGACAATGCATTGAATGCTTTTTGGGCATTAAGTGGTTCAGAAGGCTTAGGGATGACTTCTGGAGGGTCTTTGTCTTTACAAGAAATAGTTCATACAAAAGGACCAGGTAATTTTTCATTAGATTTTACAGGAGGAGCAATTAGTTTAGAGGTTCAGGCAGTATTAACTGGAGAAGCTATGCAGCAACAAAATGCAAATAATAAACTGCAAGAATTAAAGAATTTAAATAAGCCTTCCCAAAATAACAAAATTATAGAAGAGCTTAATAATAAAAATTCTAAAGAAATTTTATATGAGAATGGTGGTAAGTTACAAGAGCCTTACGATGGACCACGTCAAAAGCCAACTTTAGTAGATGGAAAATATAAAGATGCAAAAACGAATTATACTATTAAAGGAGAATATACATATGTAATTGATGCAGAAGGAAATTTACAAATGGCTAAATCATCTAAACTAGGAATAATAGATGGAGGGCATACAAGTTTAAGCAATGGAAAACCTGTAAAATACGCTGGAACAATGAAATTTAATAGTAAAGGACAATTAGAGAGTTGGACAAATGGTTCAGGACATTATGAACCAAATGCATCGCAGGCTCCTGAAATATCTAAAATATTTGAATCTATTGGAATTCCTGATGCTAAGATGGATAATTTTATACCTTTTATACCAGAAGCATCTGGAGTAAAATAAATTAGTTATTTTAATATAATCTATGAAAATAAATCTTTATCAAGAGATTCTTTTTTGTGAAATTTAAAGTAAGAAGGATGGTATTTATGGATATAATTACTAAATTAAAAATTTTATTAGATACTAGTATCGTATCAATGGATGATGAAAAATATTTTGATTTAGTCGATAGTTTAGGAACTTCTAATGAGAATCAAGAAAAATTTATTAATTACATATTGCATAATGATTTAAGTGTTGAAAATGAGTATAAAGTTTTTATGTTATTAAGAGAAGTGTATGGATTTGAAGATGAATATGATATAGAGTTAGGTAAATTATACAATTGGGTGTTAAAAATAATGTTTAAAAAAGAATTTTATGATTATTCGATGTGCTATCGATTCAGTGATTTACTTGTCAAAATGACAAAAAACGATCAAAAAGTTTATAAAGATATAATTGAAAATGTAAATATTTTTAATCCTCTCACAGTGCAAATTGCTATATGCAGTATGTATGGTTACTATGACTATTTTCAATATAAAGAATTAACAGAGATTTTTTTAGATAAAATTTTCACTTCTATTAAGAAAAATAAAGATAATCAAGATATAATTAAAGATTTTAACCGATTTATGAGAAGAAGGATAAAAATTGAAGATTATAAACAATATGAAGTGGACTTTAAAATGTATGCAATTTAATACTTCTAAATTCTGAATAGAGTTTTTGTAGAAAATAAA
>NZ_JAMZGM010000188.1 GCF_024158605.1 Sebaldella sp. S0638
ATAGATAAATCAATATATGAAAAACAAATCTTTTATTATATCAGATTTAATTTACAGACTTTCTTGCACACTCCCTGCAGCTTAGTATATAAATAAGCTAAATTTTTTACTGCAGTTAAATTCCCCTTATCTATAGCTAATTTATAATATTTTTCTGCTAATTTATTTTCATTCTTTACTAAGTAAATATTTCCTAAATAATTTAATCCTATTCCATTTTCAAATGAACCTGATTTTTTAAAATACTTTTCTGCTTTAGTATAATCATTTTTTGTGTAATACTTTAGCCCTGTTTCGAAATTTTCTTTTTCTGACTTCCCAGAACAAGAAATGAATAAAAATATTCCTAATAATGTACTTATAATTGTTTTTAACATTTTTCCTCCATTCTCAAGAATTATACAACTATATATAAAAAAATTCAATTTTTTACAATATCAAGTTTCACTTCTCGTTGTTTATTAATTTTATAATTCTTTAAATCTATAATTCCAATAGCTTTTTATATAAACTTTTTCCTCTTTATTTAAAACTGATATTGATTCATTTGAGAATTATTCAGAATTATTTATATCTATTTACTTTTTCTTTATTTCAAATTCAATAACATTAAAATATATGTTGTATCTGATATCAAAGTCTCAAGCTTAAAGCAAAAATCTGCGAAATTACTCTGTATATTTAATAGAAAATAAAAAATATCCATTTTGAGAATATTTTTTTATTTGAATATATTTATCAAAAACTTTCTTAAATTCATACTTGTCTGAATTTTCACTGTATCCGGATTAACAGAATATCTCTCCTGCTCACTGCTTTTAGTCTGATTCTATTAATACAATCCCAGTGAATCAATCACTGAAAATAAAGTAAGTAATAACTCTTCATTTTTTATTATCTCTAAATCCCAATATCCAAATTCTTTGTCCATATAAACTTTTATTACTTTTTCTTTCATTGTTCCTTTTGATTTTATTGTATCAAGCAAAAGTTTTTGAACTTTCTTTTCATATATCTCTGCAGATTCAGCTGATTGATTTTCCAATTATTTTTAAAATTTTACCATAAAATTCTCTGATTCTTCCGGTGAAACATTTCCATATATTTTATATTTGACTTTTACTGTTAATTCACTTGTGTCTTTTTTCTCTGACACTTATAACTTTATACCTGTGTTCTTTCAGCATAGGACGTGCCTTGAAAAATATTTCATTACTGGTAGCATTTATATTCTCTGCCACTCTTTTTATTTTTTCATAATTTCTAAAATTAAAAAACAACTTAATTTCCAAAATATTTCTCTTCTGATGCTAATATTTTACTTTCTTTATTATAGCTTTAATCCTGACTTTCCAAAACTTTTATTTTTGTAAAAAATCACCCGCAGTTTTGCAGTATCTGCGTCTTATCGTTAATTTTTTTCTTGGGTTCTTTATTTCCAATAAAATGATATTTTTCAACATTATTTTAAAATATCTCTTTTAATTCATACTGTTTCCCTTTATCCTCTATGATATATCCTGAAGAACCGCATCCATATTTCCACGGCCCCTTATCCGGCGGCAAATTTTCTTTTATGATTTCAAATGTTTTTGAATTTACATTTTCTATTTTTTCTCCCTGATAATATACATATATTTTGTCTTTTGCCAACAGCCTGTAATACGGCTCTGATTCTATAATCTCAAATGTGTCATAATCTGCTTCTTTTATTTCTTTCTCTGTTTCGTTACGTCTTTTTTCCACATAATAAACTTTATTATTTTCTTTTTTATATCCTCTATATACACAGCTCAAACTAAAACTTAACTGATTTATCATTAATAAAACCAAAATAATAAAATAATTCTTTTTCATTCTGCCTCCTCAAATATTTTTTATATTGTAATATTCTATTATTATGAAAATAAGGCTATTTTAGCCTTATGTCAATTCCGGAATTATTCTGCCAGTTCGTACATTCCGGCTCTAATATCCTCTATTAAGTAATTGCCGTTTTTATCTTTTACTTCCTTTATATACGGTGAAAAACAATGTGCTGCTGTTGTTTCTGCTAAATAATTTTCATTATGTTTTGATACTACTTCCAATGTTGAACCATCAATTCCCCTTACAATTTTCCCCATATAATACAGATTATTTTTATCTTTTGCCAGACCGCTTCTGTCTAGCATAACAAAGGTTTTAACATCTGCTTTTCTCACTTCATTGGTTTTCTTTGAGTGCATTCCCGGTGTTATTCCCTCTGAATAAATAATTTTATTATCTTTTTGCTCATATAAATAAAAATTACACGAAGTTGAAAAACTAAAACTGGAAAACACCATCATTCCCGCTAATATCATTAAATTTTTCTTCATTATAAACCTCCTTTTTTTATATTATAAAATATTAATATGAAGTCTGCGTGAAGTTTTTCAAGATCGAATATTACTTTCATTCTATCAAACAAAACTTTTAGTAAGATTAATCTCCTTAGATTTGAATTAATTTTATACAATTAATTTTTAACCATTACTTTTTTTCCATTGTAATAATAATTATCTTTATCTTCTGAATCATAATATATTCCATTTAAATTTTTATCAGTTTTGTGCACTACAAATGTTTTGGGATCTATTTCTTTTCTTCTATTATAATAACCATAATAAACATTTTTTTTATCCACTGCATAACCTTTTTCTAAAACTTTAAATGTTTTTGTATCTGCTTTATATTTTCTTTTCCCATGTTTTTTTAAATAAATATTTCCCCTATAATATACATAATTTTTATCTTTTGCATACCCGTCATTCAAAAATTGAAATGTCAGCGGATCAGATTTTTCTAATTTTCTGCCAGAAAAAAAAACGTGTTTTTTATCCCTAAAATAAGTATAACTTCTTTCCGGATCAATTAATAATTCAAAGCTGAGAATATCAACATCTTTTATCTTATTTCCCATATAGTAAATATGACTTTTATCTCTATAATAATTCGTATTTAATTTTTCAAATGTTGAAATATCTGCTCCCTTTACCTCATTCCCCTCATAGTATACTGAATCTTTATCTCTTGGAAATAGCTTTATCTCAAATGTTTTAGGGTCGGCATTCTTTATTTTTTTCCCATAGCCTTTAGTTTTAGCTGAAAATATATTAAGATAATAAACAGAAGTTTTATCCTTGCCATAATTAGGACTAATACAATTAAAACTTTCCAAATCAACTCTTTTTAACTTTACATTTTTATTATATCCACAACTAACTTCTGATATTTTTTCTTTTGAAGAACAAGCACAAATCAGAAGTATCATTGTTATGCTTATTATTACCTTTTTCATCTCCCTGTCTCCTTTTATCTTTTAAATTATTATTCATTATATAATTTAAATAAATTTTCTGTACAAATTATTTTATAATATACCTTTATATGCTCTGACATTACATGCCAACACCTTCTGCAAGAAGCATATAGCAGAGGGAATTTAAAATTTTGACAGTTCCTTAAATTACATAAAATTTCATTCTTAAAATTTATATTGGTTTTGCATATAGTTTTCAATATATAATCTTGCTTATAAAACAATTCATTTTTTTGCTTATAAAATTCCCGTCTTTATAAACATACTTTTCATTATTTTCTCCTGCAAACCGGTTTAAACTATACTGTATTCATATGACATTTCTTAAGCATATTTCTCGGTAAGCGGACATCTTTACTCACATTTTCATAATTTTTACTTTCTTTTAGTTTTATATTTATTATATAAGTTATAAGTATAATTAGAAAATTATACACTATTTAAAATATTAAATTGTACTTATGTCAATAATGTGGACACATTTATCTTGTCTATTATGAAATTTTTTTCAAATATTCTTTAGGAGA
>NZ_JAMZGM010000189.1 GCF_024158605.1 Sebaldella sp. S0638
TTCAAAACACCTCTTTCTTTTTTTATTATATCATTGTTTAGATTTTGGTGTTCCTACTTTACTATAGCACTACATACCTCCATCTGACTTTATTCAAATCTTATTCTAAAATATTAACACATATTTTATTTTTTGTCATTCTTATAGGGAATATTTCTAATTTTTGCTCATTCGGAAATTTTATGTTTTGAAGACTGTTTTTTTATAAATTTAGAATTAAAAAAGGAAAGATTTTTTGAAATGAGATGTCTGTATTTTTAACTGAATTTTTTAACGTAATCCTAACCATATTTCACGTCCGATAATATGACTTATGAATAAACAAGAAAAAAAGTGACCTATTTTTTTAATCATAATGACTAAAATTAAATAGGTCAATTTTTTTGTGATTTAAGTTTAAATTACATTAATCCAAGACATAAAAGGGGGCTTTTTATTCCTTATATATTTTACCATATAATTTTTATTTGTAAAGTATTATCTTGGATCCATTGATTCTTTCATAGTGGCATTATAATACTCATCCATTGATTCTGCCATATATAAATTTGATCTTGTGTATATATTAGAATCAAGACCTAAAAACATTTTATTTACATAATACAATAAATCAATTATTTCTTCAATATTTATATCAACATTTTCACTAAAATAATAATTTCCTTTGTTATCAATAGGATATCTAAATGCCATTGAATATTTATCTAAACTATTTATAATTGCTTTCAAGCTTTCTAATTTTATTTTATAACTATTAAAATCATCAACTAAGCTTTTATCTATATCAAATTTTTTAACCATTTCAGTGAATAATTTACAGAATTCTTTATATAAATATTCTATATTATGATTTTTTAAATCTATTTTTTTATTAAGCTTTTTTATAAAAAAGTAAATATAGTCTTTTAGTCCTAGTTCTAACGAATGTCTTATTAAAAAAAGCAATGATCTTTCACGTTGATTTATTATCACATCAGAATCTAGTAAAATTTCAATTGAGTTCATGTAATCAACATAACAATAACCCCATTTTGTTTTACTTAATTTTGTAGTAACTTTCCACTTTCCTTTTACTCTATCTATAAATTCTTTTTTTGTTAATTCTAATGCCATTAAATCCACTCACCTTTCAAAATATTTTTATAACTTCGCAGATTGCGAAGTTATAAAAGTTCAGATAAATTCTCTTTTTCTTTTTCTAAATTTTCTATCTCAAGATACTTTTTTTCTATCTTCTTATCTATTCTTTTTATTTCTTTCTCAATATCCTCTGATGTCATATTTTTTTTTGTAGAATACACTTTACTATCTTTTTTTAATTCTTTTAGTCTTTCAGTTGGATTATCTGCTTCTATTACTTCAACTATATCTTGATTATCTCCACTTTCATTTGTTATCGATTTTAACTGTTTTACAACATTATGTGTCAATTCAAAGACTTTTGTTTTTTTTGTGTCTATAAATAATTTCCACATATCTATTAATCTATAAGCCGTATCTTTACTTATTCCTAAATAATTTAGATATCCTAAAAATGTACCTGTTTTTTGTTTTGATAATAATAAATGAATTTCATATAAATTTTTAGACATTTCTTTTCTATTTCTATTTATTTGTTGAATATTTTTTAAAATATTTTCCTCTTTTTCTTCTATTCCATTTATTATTTTTTCGTCATCAATTTCATATTCTTCAAAGTTAAAATTGGAATGATATTTTTGTACCTGATTGTTAAAATCTCTCTCTTTTTCTAATAAATTATTCACTTTTCAATTCCTCCTTTTAAAACTTCGCAACCTGCGAAGTTTTATTTTAATTCTCTGTTTCTAAAAATTCATAAACTAAATTTTTATAATCTATTGAAGCACCTGATGAATTTTTATATGAAAAAATATCTTTTCCTTCTTCGGCTGCATTTGCTATATTCTGATCTTTTCTTATCATTATTTCAGAAAACTTATAATCATCTTTACCAGTAAAATATTTTTCAAATCTTTCTTTAGCTATTTTAAAGACTCTTGTATTAGCACTTATTCCTACCATAAAAATTAGTTTTATCTGAATTTTAGGATTATTCTTTTTCGCTGTTGTAAATAATGTTTTTAAATCAATTATTCCATTAACATCTAGTTTTGTTTCTTTAGTCGGAGTAAATATATAATCCGTTGCATTTAAAACTGAAAAAGTTAAATTATTAATAGTCCCCTCTGTATCAAAAATAACATAATCATAACTTCCAAAATATTGTATTAAATTTTTTATGCAGTTATAAATACCTTGACCGTCATTATTTTGCATAAAGTAATAATCAATATTTCTTAGCATATACGAAGATACAATTATATCTACTCCATTTATTGAATTAATATAACGATTTAAGTCTTCAACATATAAATTTTCATATTGCTCTTTTATTAGTTCATGAAGATTATTTTCATTTTCTATATTAAAATAAGTTTCTATACTACAACTTGGGTCTGTGTCTATTAATAATACTTTTTTATTATTTCTTTGTAATGCATACGCAATATTTATTGCACTTACAGTTTTTCCTGCCCCGCCTTTAGGGTTAACAACTGCTATTGTTTTCATAATCTCACTCCTTGTCTATTATTTTCTTCTTAATTTTTATTTCTTTCACAACTGGGTTATAGTAAACAACAACTTCCCTATCATTTTCTGTTATTCCTAATTCATCAATCAAATTATTCGGTAATGTTAAAGCATATTGTCTACCTCTCTTATCATTTGGTTTACTATATGTTAACTTTTTTATAAACTGCATAAAATCATTTCCTTTCTTCCATTTTATCACTCCTTACATTGATTTTTTTTCTTTTAGAGTGTATAATTAGTTGATCGTAATAATACACAAAGTAGAGTTATTAATTTAATTCTACTTTTTTATTATACCTCATATACGGGTATATGTCAATAAAAAAACGCTTATATTATTGAATTATTTTTTTGTTCTCATATTGAGAATATATATTTTTTTCTTGAAAATATAAAAACAAAAAAAATCGTTCAAAATTTCTGAACAAAAAATATTTAATTTTTCTGTCAGTTAATTGTTTTTTCTTAATACTATCTTTTTTGAACTAAATTCAACAATATAAAAAAAAACTCCATATTTTCATTTTAAGAAGTTATTTTTTTGAACCCACCCTATAAGTCGACGTAATATGAAAAAGTTTCTTAAAATTGAAATATGGAGGCCATATTTAAGAAAAAAATACTCTTCGCATAAAAAAATACACAAAAGTTTAAATACTCTTGTGCATACGAATTTTATAAAGGGTAGGTGCGTTTTTTTGAAAATATATCACCAAATATAGCTTTTTATCTCCAAAATAATTATCTTGAACAGTTGAAGACATATACCTTAAAATAATAGAGACTCCAAGAAGAAATCTAAAAATCTGCTATTAATTTATATTTCCCCAGAAGACATTTCAGTAGCCAAAAAATAAGAAAATTCAGCTAGAGAGATGATAGGATCGAGGTTTTTTTTAAAAATTTTGCTTTCCATTCAGAGAATTTTTAAGCAAAAAGAAAAATCAGCTATTAATACTTGTACAAGAAGACATTTCAGTAGCCTTTTTCTTTTTAAAAACATGGTTACAAGTCCTATTTTCAGCAGTTTTAGAGTTTATTTTTTGCTTTCCATATATTGTTTTTTTATTTTAGATATAGTTTTTTGTGAAACAGATAAAATCTTTTCAATCTCTCTATATTTAAGATTTTTATCAATTAAAAAAATAATTTTATCTTCAAGGGGTACCTCCATAATTAATGTGATTTAGCACCACACAATCATTTAATAGAATGAATTCAAGGCTTCCATTAATT
>NZ_JAMZGM010000190.1 GCF_024158605.1 Sebaldella sp. S0638
CTTGACATTTTATAACTGGTCTATTTTCTGGACTTATTAAGATATTTCAATACTTTGTTATATTCTGTTTTATGCCACGCCACATCTTTTTTGGCTTTATATTTTTCTATTTTATCTGCTTTTTCCATCTGTGCTTCTATATTGGGAATTTCAGAATTTCGGGTATTCTTCCCGGCTGCCAGAGTTATGCTGCTGCTGATAATTAACATCATAATTATAGTTTTTTTCATTAAACCTCCTTTCAAAGCATTGATATTTCTAGTAATATATTAGAGTATTCGCATTTGTAAAATTTTGCGAATTAAAAAAAATATTCCTCTACAGCATGTACAAGTCTGACAAATTATTATTATATTATTTTATTTGTATTAAAATTGACTTTAAAGCCAAAATTTAGTAAAATATTTATATCAATATATTCGCAAAATTTTACAAATACGGCTGTTTTTTTAATAATTCGTATAATTAATTTTTTCACATTATTACATTTTAATAAAATAAAAACTATTTTCTTTTTTTAGAAAATAGTTTTTATATTAATATTCAGTTCTTTGAACAGGTGTTTTCCTTCTGTTTTTATGTAATAATTAAAATCCTATATATTAATAACTTCTTTTCACTCCCAAAACCGTACACTTATGTTTAATTACCATAAAAACAGAAGTTCACCCTTTAAAAATAATACTAAAACCCCATTATTCTATTCCGGGATATTTTATTCCATTCCAGTTCACCGATTGTTTGACAACAGCTATATCAGGAAGTTTTATATCTTTCAAAACCCATTTTTTAAATTCCATAAAACCGGTTCTATCCACTATATACCCGATATGCTCTTTCGGCAATGATCTGTCTATATATTTATCCACATATTCATATGTGTTTAGTATTATTTTTATTATTGATTCCTCATCACACCAAAGTATAAAATCTTCAGCAAGTCTCGGATTTTTCTTTCCTGTTCTTCCCATTACTGCCAGTCTGAAATATTTTTTTTCATCTCTTGTCCATGCTCCTGTAGGGCAGTTCAGCACGCACTCTCCGCATCCTATACATCTGTCATGATCTCTCACAGGCCTGTAATTTTCTGCCTTTATGGCCCCTGTTGATAACTTCTGGCATTTTCTTACACACATTCCGCACGATACACACTTTGACTCGTCAAGTTCAGGTTTTGTCATTCCTATTATACCGAAATCATGCATTCTCACCTTCTGGCAGTCATTAGGACAGCCTGTCAGTGCAATTTTGAAATGAAAATCATTAGGAAATACTGCCTTTTCTATTTTTCTGGCAAATTCTGTAGTATTATACTGCCCTTTCGGACATACCTTATTTCCTATACAAGCTGCTATATTTCTCGTTCCTGCTGCAGGATACCCTTCACCTTTATGATCATAATTTATATCGAATCCGTCAAGAAGAGGCTGTAACATTTCATTTACCTTTTCCATATCTTCCCAGTTTATCCCTAATATCTCAAAACCCTGTCTTGTTGTCATATGTATTTTTCCGCTGCCGTAAGTATTTGCTATATTTACCACCACTGCCATCAGGTCTCCTGATATTTCCCCGCCGGGAACTCTTACTCTCAAAGCAGTTTTATCTCTTACTTTGGTAACCCTGAAAGCATTTTTAGTGACTTTTTTTCTGTTTATATCCATAATTTCCTCCTAATCCAGCAGTTTTTCCGCAAAATCATATCTAAATACAGGCCCTTCAAGACAGATATATGTTTCATCTATCTTACAATGTCCGCATTTGCCCACAGCACAAGACATTTTTCTTTCAAAGGATACCCATATCTGCTCTTTGGATAATCCTCTCTTTAAAACTTCCTGACATGAAAACTTCATCATCACAGGTGGCCCTACTATTACATATTCTACGTCAATAAGATCTGCCGGCAGTATAGTTTCCGGTATATATTTAGTTACAAGCCCGTCACACACGCCGTCAAGGCTGCATGCCTTGTCAAGTGTTACCAAAACATCTATTTTCTTTCTCCATCTTGTAAAATCATCTTTGAATATTACACTGTCCAAATCTTTGAATCCTGCTATTATTCTAAAAGATTTTAGTTTTTCCCTGTTTTCATAAAAATGTTCTATAATTGGTCTTACAGGAGCTATTCCGCTTCCTCCGGCTACTATAACCAAATGCTTATTTTCAAAATTTTCTATTGAAAATCCGTTACCGTAAGGCCCTCTCAAAAATAGTTTTTCACCTGCCTGTTTATTGAATATTCCATCAGTTACTTTTCCTGTTTTTCTTATAAGAAAGTCAATCCAGCCGTCTTTTTCATTAAAATTAGCTATAGAAATCGGCGCCTCTCCTACTTTCGGAATAGAAATCTGTATAAACTGTCCGCTTTTCACTTTTTTATTAAACTGTACCCTGAAAAGCCATTCTATTGGTGTCACTTTTTCTACCAAAAGTATCTCTGAAGCCTCAGGTAAATATATATTATCCATTTTCCCCCTCCAGACCGGCACTTTTTTCCTCTAATACCTTATTTAATTTATTTATGCAATTTGAAAAAGAAATATATTCAGGACAGCCGTCGTCACATCTGCCGCAGCCTGTACACATCTGATATCCAAACCTTTTCTTAAAATCCGAAATTTTATGCATTACTTTAAATCTCATTCTATCCCCGTGCTTTTGTCTAAAGCTGTGTCCGCCCGCCATGTCGGTAAAACCGTCTACATGACATGAAGCCCATACTCTTCTTCTTTCTCCGTTACTGCTGTTTTCTTTATAAAAGATATCCTGTGTGGTAGTACAAGTACATGTAGGACAGACAAAGTTACACTTTCCACATGCTATGCATCTGCTGTCATACTCACGCCACAGATCCAGTCCTATCACATCTTCCAGATTAATATTTTCAGGTATCGAAACATGAACTTTATTTTCTTCCACAAAATCCATCACGAATTCATCTTCTACTCCTGAAAATTTCGTCAAAAATTCTTCTGTCTTTATATCTAAAAATATTTTTTCCCTGTCAATTTTTACCCCTATGTCATATTCATCTGTCTTATTAGTACCCATATCTGCACAAAAACAATTTTCAAATGACTCTGCACATCCCATCACTGCAAATTTTACTTTATTTCTCATAGTTTCGTAATATTTATCCGAAAATTTATTTCTCAGATAAATTTCATCTGCCCTCTTTACAGAATGCAAGTCGCAGCTTCTCAAAAATAATAAAATTTTCTTTTCATCAACATCAGGTTCTTTATATTCGTTTTCAGTAAAATAAAACATTCTCTGAGTAATCGGCAAAAGAACTTCTTTTGGTGAAAAATCAGATTTTTTATCAAAACAAATCTCCTCAAATGAATCTATTTCCTCATAACGTACCACAGGCGTATCAGAAAATGTACCCTTAAAAGGCAGAAGTTTTGGTGCAAAAATCCTGTATTCTTTTTGCATTTCTTTCAGACCGGCATTAAATTCTTCCTTTGTTAAACTTATTTTCATACTTCTCCTCTCTTCCATTATACCTAAAGATATTACACTTCCTTTAATTCTAGCATGTGCAGATAAAAAATAATGTAACGTATGATACGAAAATTCCCTCATATTTTCACGACTTTATTAAAAGTGTTTTTTATTTATAATATAATTTTTTTATGTAAAAAATTGAATTGCCAAACTTAGTACACTTATTAGTGTAATGGTCAAGCAAAATGGGAACATTAGGATCCAAAGAAATTGAATCTAGCCTGGTAAGGAGTAATAAACCC
>NZ_JAMZGM010000191.1 GCF_024158605.1 Sebaldella sp. S0638
ATTTCGGACACCTGCCTTCTCTCAATTAGTTTACACAATCAAGATTTTTGTGTCCACTTTTTCATACTAACACCAGATTAACCTAAACTTCTTTTTATTGATATATATTATAATCTTTTACATTCTTTCCAACAAAGCAGACACATTTTATGATATAATTTCAATATATTGATTAAAAGGACTGATGAATTTATGAAATATACTTACTTGTTTAAAGATCCTTATATAGGTAAAACTATTCTGAAAAAAATAAATGTTCTTTTTAATTCCATTCATACACGCCCCGGAATGTATTTGGGCAGTAACATTTCACTGGATATCCTGAATATGTATATTTTAGGAATAGGTACTAATCTTGAATACAACAGGGAAAGTCCCGCTGATTCCAAAATTTCCGCTTTCTATTTCAGAAACCTTCATGATTTTTCTCATAAATGGTGCTTGGAAAAACATTCTGTTTATATTACCGGTACTATAGGATTTTCAGGCGTTTTGTCAAGAATATTCGGAAATAATATTATAGGTTTGGATTATTTTTTTGATATGTGGAATGATTATATAAACGAAAGATATTATGAGAATGAAAATACTAAAAGTACTCTTCCGTACTATCAGATGAAAGATACAGAAGTTTCGGAAAATGACCTGATGAAACTTTTTTATTTGCTTAACAGAGATCATTCAGAAATAACAGTTTATCTTTTCAAAGAAAGCTGTTTTCAGCATATAAAAGTATACAAAGATAAAAAAGAAATGATACTTCCAAAGGAAGCTCTTCTTATAATGCACGATTTTTTTTATGAAAACTTTGAATACGGAATATATTCTTTGAGACTGGCTGATAATAAACTGTTAACTAAGGAGACTAACTCCAAATTACTTATTTCTGATAAATCCCTGTCTTTAAACGACTCTGCCCGTTTATGGGAAAAACATAATCTGTAAAAAATTAATTATTACATAAAAAGCCGTCATAATCTGACGGCTTTCAAAATATTATACTATTATTTTCCCGTTTTTCATTACAAGAATATCATCCAGATATAAATCCGGCTTTAGAATAACACCGTCCATATGACAGTCAGCTTTCACAGTTCCGCCGAAGGAAGTATTCGTACCAAAAGCAATATGTACTGTCCCGTAGACTTTCTCATCTTCCAGTATTATTCCGCATAATATTGCACTTTTATTTGTTCCTATCCCAAGCTCACCAAGAGATGAATTATTTTCATTCTCCAAAAGTATAGATATTTTTTCGGAATTTTTACCTGTTATTTCTTTCAAAAGACCGTTTTCTATTTTCATATATAAAGGAGTGTCCAGCTTTCCTATTCCCACCATACTTCCATCTATTATCATTTCACCGTTTGCAGTGCCTTCCACAGGTGCTATATAAGCTTCACCTGACGGAAGATTCCCCGCGGTTCCTTTTTTATCATATACACCGGTACTCGGCACCCCGTTACGTGACTCCAGACTCATTGACAAAGTATACTCCCCTTTTACTATCTTCGCACTCTTAGCTTTAGTAAGCATATCTGTCATTCTGAGGGTCAGTTTTTCTACTTCATCATAATCAGCAGTTATCGCACCTTTGGAAAACATCTCTTCTGTAATTCCGGGCATTGTTGCTACTCTTACACCATTCTTCACTGCATTTATCCTTGCATTTGTATGTGTCATCGAGACTGTCGTAGGACAGATTACCACATCTGCATTCAGCATAGCTTTTGCTGTTATTTCATCAGGCTCTTCCCCGCTTACTTTTCCGGGCATACTCATCAAAAGAAAAGGTTTTGCCCCGACATTTTTTACTGCTTCAAATAAAGCCTGTCCCATTTTGAGTTTGTTTTCATCAGTTACTATTAATACCTTTTCGTCTTTTTGTATTTTAAGACATTTTTCTACCACGGTTTTACTGCCTTGTGATAAATCCATTTTCTACCTCCATCCTCCTGTTAATTCTGTTACTACTCTTGCTACAAGAGTTCTTGATAAAACTACAGGTTTTCCAGTAATTTTTTCTACCTCCTGTTTCATACTTTTATCATATCCTATACAATCAAGTACAATTATATCCACATTTTCTGCTTTTAATTTTTCCGCAGCTTTCCTTATACCTTCTATTTCTTTATACGGTGAAGCTGCCTCTGCACTCACATGCACTCCTGTTTCCGTCCATTTTTCTGACATCTGCACTATCTGATCTTCTTCTGGAACTATTACTCCTATTCTTCCATTCACAGCAAAATCAGGCACAAGAGAGTACATTATTTTCTGCGGGTAAATAAGCGGTATTTTTGAAGTCAGAAGACTCCCGAAATATCCCGTACAAATAACTATTATCAATTCTGCTCCCTGTTTTTCCAGATTATTTATACAGTTTTGCAGTAAAGGAATTATGTATGACTTGCCGAATTTTACATGTGATCCGTCATTTAGTTTTGATACCAGAACATAATCATTTTTATCCGGTATAAATTTTTCTATTTCTTCCCTTGTCAGTCCGTCAAGAGCTCCTGCTTCGAGAACTGTAACATTCTCTCCGAGAATTTCCTTCATTTCAGGAATTACATCTGTTCTTGGTGACTGACCTATTGTTATTGCACCTATTTTTCTTTTCATACTCCGCTCCTATTTTCCAAAAGTTTGAAAATGCTTCATTTCTCCGTATTTACTTATAATTTTATCAAATTCTTCTTTATCATAAAAATCACATTGATTTCTTCCAAATGCTTTTGCTACTTCAAGACTGAACCTTGCTGCAGATTCCATGTCTGTAAAATGGCTTGCTCCTGTGGCACATCCCGGTACAGGCACTTCTGTTGTTATTGCCACTCCCACTACAGGAGCTGATGTAGCAGTAGCAGGCTGAAGTATGCTGTTCAAATGATAAAGATCATTTCCATACGGCGTTATGTCCTGTATTGAAAGCGGGAATACCGCCGGAAGTTTTCCTGTTGTTATTTCCATAAATGTAAGAAGATCATTGCTTACTTTAAGAATATAACCCTCTTTTACAGTTGGTGATATTGCAAATCCTCTTGTATTAATAACTTTGTTTCCTTTAGTAGTATCAATAGACAAAATTGCATCCATTTCATCATTTACTTCTTCTCTGTTTACAGTAGCCATATCAACAGGCGATCCCATAAACGGCACCGGCTCATGAGGCTGTGTAGGCGCGTCAGGACATATATGTGTTCCTACTATTACATCCCCTTCAAGAAAGTCACCTTTATTCTGCATATCCAGAATTTTAGCTGCTACAGAAAGGGCTACCATTGCTCCATCAGCATCTGATACCATTCCTGTCATTACTGGTCTTGCTCCAATACCTCCAAGTCTTCCCAATATTCCAATGGTAGGAGCATTACCTCCCTTACTTTTTCCGTTTTTTCCCTCTATTTTTATTTTCACAAAATCCGTAGAGCCTTTTTCACCGGTTATTTTTTTTACATCTATATTTTTACCGCCGTAAGTTTCCAAAAGTTCCTTTACCAGCTGACCGCTTGCATCTGCACGGTCAATTACTTCATATACATCCATTAACTGTTTTAATAACACTTTATTTACCTCCTTGTATAATATGTTTGTAGTTAAAAAAGCTAAATTAACTACTTAAAATCTTTGTTACTTTATGTAATA
>NZ_JAMZGM010000192.1 GCF_024158605.1 Sebaldella sp. S0638
TAGATAAATCAATATATGAAAAACAAATCTTTTATTATATCAGATTTAATTTACAGACTTTCTTGCACACTCCCGTTCTGTCTTTGGACATATAAAGATAGTAAGGAGATCATATTATAGATAAAAAGGACTAGGTTAGAAAATTTATATTTTCAATACCAGTCCTTTTATTTTTATATTATTTTTATTATAAGTTTTTCATTAACATCGGTAAAAATTTCATCTAATTCATTTCTTGAAATATTTTCTGCAATAATAATATAGTAGTTGTCTATTTCCTCATAAAGTTCCAGTACAGATGATTCTATATTGAAATCTTTGGAAGTTCTTATATAAAATTCATGCTTTAATTCATTGGTATCTACAGTTTTCAAATGACTGTCAGTATCAAAGAAAAAGCTTGAATTAATAACCGAATCAGTAGCAATTTTTACTATATCCGAAATTACAGCAGAAGCAGTAGGTTCCATTCCGGCACCTTTACCATAAAAAAGAGTTTTTCCTGTATAGCTTCCTGTTACTTCAATAGCGTTATAAACATCGTTAACATTAGACAACAGTTTTTCATTTTTTAGAAGAATAGGTTCCGCAGATATTTCCACAAGATTATCTTCATTTATTTTTGAACTTGCAATGAGCTTTATTGAGAAACCAAGTTTTTCAGCTTCAAATATATCCACAAGAGAAATATTTCTTATCCCCTGAAGGTAAACTTCGTTAAAATTTATGTATCCTCCATAGGCAAGCGAAGACAGAATGGCTATTTTATGCCCTGCATCTATACCGTCAACATCATATGAAGGGTCGGCTTCTGCATATCCCATTTCAGCCGCAAGATGAAGAGCTTCCTCGAAATCGAGCTTTTCTTCTTTCATTTTTGTCAGTATATAATTAGAAGTACCGTTCATAATCCCGCGTATTTCAGTAATTCTGTTAGCGATCAGATTTTCTATCATAGGTGTGATAATAGGAATTCCACCACCCACAGCAGCTTCATATAAGAATAAAGAACAGTTACTTTTGGCAGATGAGAGAATCTCAGGCCCGTATTTAGCTACCAGTGCTTTATTGGCAGTTATAACGTGTTTTTTATTATTAAGAGCTTCCATAATTATATTTTTGGCTATAGTTTCTCCTCCGATTAATTCCACCACAATGTCAATTTCGGGATCTGAGATGATTTTTTTATAATCCTGAGTAAGTATAGCCTTATCAAAATTAAATGAAAATTCTCTATCAATATTTAGGTCACAGGCATATTTCACTTCAAGGTTCGCACCTGATTTTAGTTTTATATTTTCATTTTCAAGAGCCAGTATTTTCAGTACACCTTCACCTACAGTACCAAGCCCTATTATTCCTATTTTCATATGTTATTCCCCCAGATTGATAAATTTAGCATGAAGAGCTTTGACGGCTTTATCAATATCTTTTTCTTCAATGATACATGAAACATTTATTTCCGAAGCAGATATCATATCAATATTGATCTTGTTCTCAGCCAGTGTGTCAAATATAGCCGAAACTGTCTCGTAATGTGTTCTGAGTCCTACACCGATTACAGATACTTTGGCGATATTATCCTGATAAGCCAGTCCCGCAGCACCAAGATCCTCTTTTAAAGTTTCAGTTATTTTAACAGCTTCTTTCAGGTCAGCAGTTTTTACAGTAAATGATATATTGTTAAGATCTTTATTTATACTAGAACTTTGCAGAATAATGTCAGGATTAATTTTTGCCTTTGCCAGTGTGCTGAAAACTTTTGCAGCTGTACCTGGTCTGTCAGGTAATCCGAACAATGTTATTTTTCCTTCATTTTTAGAAGAAGTAACTCCTACTACTTGTGCCTTTTCCATTATTTCATCTCCTTTTTTTACTATAGTACCTGGAATATCCTCAAATGATGAACGCAGGTGAATATTAATATTATATTTTGCGGCTATCTCCACAGAACGCGGGTGAAGTACCTTTGCTCCCGAGGATGCCAGCTCGAGCATTTCCTGATATGATATTTCTTTTAGTTTTTTCGGATTGTCTACTACTCTTGGGTCAGCAGTGTATACTCCGTCAACATCTGTATATATTTCTACTTCATCAGCATGAAGCGCAGCTCCCAGTGCCACAGCGGTAGTATCGGAACCGCCTCTTCCCAGCGTGGTAATGTCAAAGTTTTCATCTACTCCCTGAAAACCGGCAATAACGACTACATTTCCGCCTGTAAGTTTTTCTTCTATCTTTTTTGTATCTATATTTAGTATTTCTGCTTTTGTATGATCAGAAGTTGTCCTGAAATCTATCTGAAAAGCATTAAATGATATTGCTTTTTCACCTAACTCATATATGGCCATAGAAAGCAGTGCCACAGAGATTTGCTCTCCGGTAGTTAATAACATGTCCAGTTCACGCTTGTTAGGGTTGCTGGTTATCTCATATGCATTTTTAACAAGGCTGTCGGTCATTCCCGCAGGTGCAGAAACGACTACTACAACATCGTGACCTTCCTTTTTATATTTTACTACTTTTTTTGCAACTTCTTTTACTCTCTCTGTGTTGGCAACAGAAGTACCTCCGTATTTTTGGATAATAAGTGCCATAAAACCTCCTAAGACAATATAATATATAGAATATAATAACCTATTTTGGAATTATTTTCAATAACTAACACTAATATATTTCTTATGTAACAATATATATCATATAGTATTGATATTAAAATAATAAAAAAAAATAAAAAAGGCTTTCATTTTTTTAAAAATATGTTATAATAATATTGCCAAAAGCATTACTTAAAAAAATATGTATTTGAATGGTAATATGTTTAAGGTGTAATAATTTTAGGAGGTAGTTTCTTTGCAAGGTAAAGTAAAATGGTTTAACGACAAAAAAGGGTTTGGGTTTATTTCTGGAGAAGACGGTAACGATTATTTCTTACACTTTTCAAAAATTGAAAAAGATGGATTTAAATCTGTTAACGAAGGTGAAGAAGTAATATTTGAAGTAGAAGAAGGACCAAAAGGACCTCAAGCTACTAATGTAGTAGCCAGATAAGACCCGAAAAAAAAGCGACTTTATGTCGCTTTTTCTATTTATAGTAATATTTCTAAATCAGGAATAATAATGTTTTGATAAATAGTTTAGAAAGCGACTTAATTAATTATTCTTTATTTTAAAATATAAATAATAAAAAAAATATTTTGAATATATCTGAAATAATGTTTATAGATTTTTAAAAAATAAAAACTAATAAGAACCAATAAAATAAAAAGACGGTGTTTTACAATTGAAAAATACCGTCTTTTTTTATAGAATTATATTTCTGAAATTTATTTTTGAATTTAAAAACTGATACTGCAGTAATTAAAATTAACATTGATAAAACAATTAATTTATTTCAAAGAAACGTGCACTTTGAATAGTTCCGTCTTTATATACATCAGTTCTCATAAGATTTCCGTAGTAATCATATAAGTTTGATTCACCGTCAAGTTTTGTAATGGTCAAGCAAAATGGGAACATTAGGATCCAAAGAAATTGAATCTAGCCTGGTAAGGAGTAATAAACCC
>NZ_JAMZGM010000193.1 GCF_024158605.1 Sebaldella sp. S0638
GATATATCAAAGCTAATGTCTGAAATAAATGATTTAAAAGGCAGTGATTTCCTAGATTGGGGAATAGACTGTGCAGAAATGACAGAGGAAGAATTGAATATAAAGTTTTTAGAAGCCCTAAAATCAAAAAAGAAAGTAAAAGTGTATAACTTTTCATTTCCAACAACTCCGGTAATAAATTTAGGAAATGGTTTTTTAAAGTTTGAATACTTTGAAGATGAATTACAAACAGTAAAAGTAGAGTTTGTAAAAGATGCACTAAACCCTAACCTTATAACGGGAGCAACAAGATATATAAATCTTTTAGGCTGGGATGACGAGACCCAAGAATACTATAATGTAGAAAACATATGGTTTTTAAATTATCAGCTATGGAAATTTATTGGGGGTTATGTAAGATTTGCAATTAAGCAGGTTACAGAAAGTGTATCGGGTACAATGATAAATAAATATTTAAAGGTATCCGATTTTGGTTCGGATTTAGTTCCCTCGATATTCAAAGAAATAGTATTGAATGTGACAATAAAGGTGACAAATGGAGCAGCAGGTTCAATAGAAACAACTTACAGACAGTTTATAATAAAGAGACCGGAAACTTTTGATATGTTTGAGTATCTTAATTTATTGAAAAGTGGAAGAGTCGAAATAATGTTTTCGGGATTCTTCTATCCGCCCAATTTAATAATGTATAGGATAACAAATACAGGTTCACTGGTAACGGGAAATGTAACACTGACAATAAATGCAGTAGGATATTTTTACTAAGGAGAAAACAGATGTATAAATTCGGGAGCAGATCATCAAATAGTTTAAAAGGCGTTCATCCTGATATGGTAAAACTGATGAACGAATCAATAAAAGATAGTCCATATGATTTTACCATTACTGAAGGGTTAAGAACTGCAAAGAGACAGAACGAACTATATCAGCAAGGAAGGACTAAGCCGGGAATAAAAGTAACAAGTCTTGATGGGTATAATAAAAAGTCAAATCATCAGGCAAAATCAGATGGTTATGGTTATGCTGTAGACCTTTACCCATATATAAACGGAAGTGTAAGGGTTGAATATGAGAGATATAAAAAAGAAACAAATGCAATAGCAGAGCATATATTGAATACTGCTAAAAAATTAGGAATAAAAGTAGAATGGGGCGGACACTGGAAAAGTCCTTTTGATCCGCCACATTTCGAACTAAAAAAATAGGAGGAATAAAAATGAAAACATACGTTATACTAACAATAGTATTAATAATAGCAGGAGCAGGAATTTATTTCCTGTACAAGAAAAAGAAATTAAAAGATATTACGGAATATCTTGTAAAGGTACTGGATATTAAGGGAGAGAAGTTATTAAATAAGGTAAAGCTAGCAGTACTTCTTAATACTTTAAGAGAATGGTCACTAAACAATACCAAGAATAAAGTATGGAAATTTATTTTGGAATTATTCTGGCCGGAAATAGATTTGCTGGAAGTAGCAAAAGAAGTAGTAGTTACAAATAATAAGGACAGTGTAATAAACAGCATACCAGATGTAATAGTATCAAAAACAGTGGATAATATACTTAATAATACTAAATATACAACAAAGGATTTCAATACTTCAACAAACCTTAAGATAACAGAAAAGGACAGGGGATATCTAGAAGGATATATAGAAGGGCAGATAAATAAGTTAGAAGAAGCCAGAGTAGGAATAAAAACGGGGATAAAGTGGTAGAAAGGAGCAGGAGATGAGCAAATTGGATTTGACAATAATAACAACAGGAGTACTGGCGGTATTTACATATCTGTTCGGAGCCTTTGACATATTAATACAAGGAGCTTTTATGTTCATTGTACTGGATTTTATAACAGGACTGGCAAAAGCATGGCATAACGGTGAAGTAAGCAGTGCAAAGAGCTGGAAAGGTCTACTCAAAAAAACAATGTTTTTATCAATGATATTAATAGGTCATTGGTTAGATAAAGTGAGTTTGATCCCAGATAGTAGTATGAGTTTTAGGACACTGGTGTTGGTATTTGTAATAACGAATGAAGCGATATCAATATTGGAAAATATATCAGAAATGGGAGTACCAATACCAGGTATTTTAAAAAAAATATTGGAGAGACTGGATAAAAGAGAGGATGAGGAACCTGATTAATTTCGGGTTCTTTTTTTGTAATCTTCACATTAAGTTCATATGTATGTTATACTATATAAAAAATGGGAGAGTGATGTAATGAAACTAAGTAAAATTATTTTTATACTAAGTGTATGTAGTGTTTTTTTTATTTTAACAGATATAATAGTGGCAAATAGTGTTTTAGGGACATATGAACAAGTGACTATTATGAAACCAAAGTCAGTAAAAATAAATACAAATAATGTAAAGATTGTAAAAGATGGGAAAGAGAGCAAGAAAATATGGGTTAAAAATTTTCTGTCTGATGATATATATGCCGTTAGGCATACAGTAAATGATGATACAGAAATCTATGTAATTCCTGAACAAAAAACAAAGCAGTATATTGTAAAATCTGGTTGTATAGTTTACTCAGAAGATAGGGTTATATTGTCAATAGATAATAAAAATGATTGTAGAGGTTTAAATACAGAAGATTACGGAGATATAGAAATAGGAAGTGGTGGAGTAAAAGCGGGAGATGTAAAAATATCATCAACAGAGGTATCAGTTCCCGGAGTGAAAATAGGAAAATCTGGTGTGAAAATTTCTTCGGAAATATTGAGTGGAATTCAGTATATTGGAGAAAAATCAAACTAAGGTGAGTGACAACAGTAAAAAATTACAAGAAACTTTGAAAATTACAAAAAAGGAGAGGAAAAATGAAAAAAATATTTTTTTTATCATTATTTTTAATGTTACTAATATCGTGTGGAAAAAAAGGAATTGAGGAAGAGATAAAAGAAAGTGTACAAGTAGAGATAAAAGCTAATTCAGACGAAAAGAAAGAAGAGGAAGTATTATCAGAGGAAGAAGAAAAAAATGACAATACAGATGTCTCCATAGAAGTAGATGGGGGAAATGGAAATATAAAAGCAGGAGATGTTGAAGTAAATTCAAAAGATGGAACAGTAAAAGCACCAGGAGTGGAAATAGATTCGACAAATGGAGAAATAAAAACTCCGGGAGTAGAAATAAAAAATGGGAAAGTTAAGGTACCAGGAGTAGAAATAGATGTAAATGCTAAAGAAAAGTAAAAAAAATGGGAATCTGGTTTTATAATCAGATTTTTTTATTCCAAACTTTATATTGGTATAATAAACTATTGACATAAAACAAAGGAAATTATATAATAAATCAAAGAATAAAAAAAGGGAAAAGCAATATTGAAATAATATTAGAAATATAGTCAAAACTCTAATTAAATTAGTATTTTTAAATATTGCTTTTTTGGTCTAATAAATAAGGAGGAAATATGAAGGAAAGGACAAGGAATAGGTTTATTAAACGCAATATAGCAATAGGGATGTTATT
>NZ_JAMZGM010000194.1 GCF_024158605.1 Sebaldella sp. S0638
TTTTCCCGTGATCTACGTGACCAATTGTTCCCACGTTTACGTGTGGTTTGCTTCTTTCGAATTTAGCTTTTGCCATTCTACTCTTCCTCCTAAAAATTTAAAATTTTATTTTAAAGGCTTATCCTTTTCTTTCAGCTACTATTTGGTTAGCTATGTTTGTAGGTACTTGTTCATATTTTTCAAATTCCATTGAATATGATGCTCTACCTTGTGTTTTTGATCTTAAGTCAGTTGCATATCCGAACATTTCTGATAACGGTACATGTGCATTTACTATTTTTGCTCCGTTTCTGTCTGTCATTCCTGAAACCTGACCTCTTCTTGAGTTAAGATCTCCTATTACGTCTCCCATGTACTCTTCTGGTGTAGTTACTTCTACTTTGAAGATAGGTTCAAGTAATATTGGAGTTGCTTTTCTCATACCGTCTTTTACCGCCATCGATCCTGCGATTTTAAATGCCATTTCGCTCGAATCCACTTCATGGTAAGTTCCGTCATATAATGTTACTTTTATGTCTTGTACTGGATATCCAGCTACTACTCCTGCTTCCATTGCTTCCTGTATACCTTTGTCTACTGCTGGAATATATTCTCTCGGGATTGCCCCTCCAGAAATTTTATTAACGAATTCGTAACCTTTTCCGTTATTTGGTTCTACTATTATTTTAACGTGTCCGTATTGACCTCTACCACCTGATTGTTTAGCATACTTAGTTTCTACATTAGCTTCACCAATGATAGTCTCTCTGTAGGCAACCTGTGGTTTACCAACATTAGCTTCTACTTTGAATTCTCTTTTCATTCTGTCTACCAGAATTTCCAAGTGTAATTCTCCCATTCCTGCTATTAGTGTCTGTCCTGTTTCTTGGTTACTTGTCACCTTGAAAGTAGGATCTTCTTCTGCAAGTTTAGATAGTGCTGTTCCCATTTTTTCCTGATCAGCTTTTGTTTTAGGTTCTACGGCTACCTGGATAACCGGTTCTGCGAATTCCATTTTTTCAAGTATAATCGGAGCTGATTCGTCACATAGTGTATCTCCTGTAGTAGTATCTTTCAATCCTACTGCTGCTGCTATATCTCCTGCGTGAACTTCATCTTTTTCTTCTCTTTTGTTAGCATGCATCTGAAGCAGTCTTCCCATTCTTTCTTTCTTACCTTTAGTAGAATTCAGTACATAAGAACCTTTTTCAAGTATTCCTGAGTACACTCTGAAGAAAGCAAGTTTTCCTACGAAAGGATCTGTCATGATCTTAAATGCTAAAGCTGCGAACTTTTCATCATCAGACGGCTTTCTTGTGATTTCTTCATCTGTTTTAGGGTTAGTACCTTTTACTTCTCCTACATCTTCAGGTGAAGGCATTATTTCTACTACTTTATCAAGTAAAGGCTGTATTCCTTTGTTTTTAAATGCAGTTCCGCATACACAAGGTACTACTAATCCTTCTATTGTAGCTTTTCTTAATGCTTTTATTAATTCTGCTTCTGAAATTTCTTCTCCGCCGAAATATTTTTCCATTAACTCATCGTCAGTTTCAACAATAGATTCTATCATGTGTTCTCTTGCTTCTTTTGCTTTATCAACTAAGTCTGCTCTTATTTCCTTCACATCATAGTTTGCTCCCATTGTTTCGTCAATGAAAAGCAGTTCTTTCATTTGTATTAAGTCGATTACACCTTCGAACGCTTCTTCAGCTCCTATTGGAAGCTGTATTGGAAGTGCATTTCCTCCAAGTTTTTCTTTAATATCATTAACACACATATCAAAGTCGGCACCGACTCTGTCCATTTTATTAAAGAACGCCATTCTTGGAACCTTATATTTATCAGCTTGTCTCCATACTGTTTCAGACTGCGGCTGAACTCCGTCAACTGCAGAAAAAACCGCAACAGCACCATCTAATACTCTTAGAGATCTTTCTACCTCTACCGTGAAGTCCACGTGCCCTGGTGTGTCTATTATGTTAATTCTGTGATTTTTCCAGAAACATGTAGTCGCAGCAGATGTAATTGTGATTCCTCTTTCCTGCTCCTGTTCCATCCAGTCCATTGTAGCGGCACCTTCGTGAACTTCTCCTATTTTATGAGTAACTCCTGTATAAAATAAAATTCTCTCTGTTGTTGTTGTTTTTCCGGCATCTATATGTGCCATGATTCCGATATTTCTTGTGTCTTTCAAAGCAACTTCTCTTGCCATTTTTAAAATATCCTCCTTGTCTTAAAGTTACCATCTGTAATGTGCGAAAGCTCTGTTAGCTTCTGCCATTTTGTAAGTATCATCTTTCTTCTTCATAGCTCCGCCTTCATTGTTAGCAGCTGCTACTATTTCTTTTCTTAATTTCTCTATCATACCATATTCTTTTCTTTCTCTTGCGTATCTGATAAGCCATCTGATAGCCAGCGCCTGCTGTCTCTCTACTCTTACCTCTACCGGTACTTGGTATGTAGCTCCTCCGATTCTTCTTGATCTTACTTCTAATTGCGGTTTCAAATTTTCCATTGCTCTTCTGAATACTTCTATTCCTTCTTCATTAGTTTCAGCTGTAATTTGATCTAATGCAGTATAGAAAATATTTTCTGAAATAGATTTCTTACCGTCATACATAAGGCTGTTTAGAAACTTAGTTACTAGTTTATCTCCATATCTTGAATCTGGTAATACATCTCTTCTCTCGGCTTTTCTTCTTCTTGACATGCCTAAAGTTACCTCCTAATCTTATTTTTTATCTTTCTTTGTTCCGTATCTAGATCTAGCTTGTTTTCTGTTTACTACTCCTGCAGTATCCAGAGCTCCTCTGATTATCTTATATCTTACCCCCGGCAAATCTTTTGTTCTTCCTCCTCTGATTAATACAATCGAGTGTTCCTGTAAGTTATGCCCGATTCCAGGTATATAAGCTGTTACTTCAATACCGTTTACTAATTTAACCCTTGCTACTTTTCTTAATGCTGAGTTTGGTTTCTTTGGTGTAGTCGTATATACTCTTACACAAACTCCTCTTTTTTGTGGGTTACCTTTTAGAGCTGGTGATTTTTTCTTTTTTTCCGAAGTTGATCTCCCGTGTCTAACTAATTGATTAATAGTAGGCATTTTTCCTCCTCCCAAATTTTTAGATTTTAGATTTTATATATGAAAAATATCATTAACAAATTTACACAAAAATTGCCATGATTTTTAGTCATAACTTAGTTAGTTTACACCATTTCGACTTCAATGTCAAGAATATTTACGCTATTATTTTCAAATTTATCTTATAAGTTATATATTTTTTAGATTATACCTATATATCATTTATATGATTTTGTGTTTTAAGTATCTCAAGTTTATTTCTATAAATTTATTATATGATTTTTACTGCAAATAATAATAAAAAATATTCTCACATTACTTTATCATTATATTATATACTGGTGTTAGTATGAAAAAGTGGACACAAAAATCTTGATTGTGTAAACTAATTGAGAGAAGGCAGGTGTCCGAA
>NZ_JAMZGM010000195.1 GCF_024158605.1 Sebaldella sp. S0638
ATAGATAAATCAATATATGAAAAACAAATCTTTTATTATATCAGATTTAATTTACAGACTTTCTTGCACACTCCCCTATTATCCATTCTCCGAATATTTTTTATATTTGAATTTCTACCTCCCATTTCATTTCCAATTTATATTTCTTATTTAAATATTCTAACAATTCATTTTTTCCTACTACACAATAGTCCTTATCATTTATATTTATCATTAAATTTATAGGAACTTTTTTAATTATAGGCACTTCCCCGCGCATTCCATAATTATAATTCATAATATCATAGCATTCAACTAATTTCTCATTTTTCAAAATAATACTTGTCAATTTTATAATTTTTCAAAATAATACTTGTCAATTTTATAATTTTTCCATAATCATCACTTTTTATTTTTTCATCGCTCTTATATGTATTTATAAACTTAATTCGTTCTCTAGTAATAATCAGCTCACGACTTGTTATTTCTTTAAAATCATATTTTCTTTTATTAGGTATAAATTTATTCCCATAATTTATTCTTATTTCTTCCAAATTCTTAAAATCTTGACTGCAATAAAATGACTGAATCAATATAAAAATTAGCATTACGACTTTTTTCATTTTACCTCCCATATATTCCATATGATGCTCTTTCTCTTAAATTTTGTTCACTTCTCAGCTGATTTTCTTTAGACATTGCACTCAGTTCTTCTTTATCTTGACCAATTAATTTTACCACATTTACTTCAATTAATTTACCGTTATTTCCATATATTGGCTCTAATTTGACTTCATACCCTTCTGGTGCTTGATTAATATGATTTTGAATATCTTCTACTACAGTAATTCCTAATACTTGTTCCAAATTTTTTCTTTCTGTCTGATTGTTTAATAAATTACTATATTTATTCTTATTTATAAAATTACAAGAATTAGAATTTGGGATAATGTCATAATTTTGATATTATCCCAATTAAACCAGCTATTGTTATCATTTTAGTTTAGTTCTTTGATTAATTTCAAATAATTTTTCATTGTTGCACTTTCTTCTTCACCTAATTTTCTATAAAGCTTATATTTATCACTTGTATATGATTGATTGATAATATCATAAATTTTTATTTCATTTTCTAATTCTAGTTCTAAGATTACTTCATATTCTGTCATTTCATTACCATAACTTAAATTTCCATCAAAATTTTCTCCAAATATCAATGCTGCTTTTTCTATTCTCTTATTATATTTGTATATATTATCATTTATTTTTTCAATTGAATAAGTTAGGAATTTCTTTGTTAATTTGTCAAAAACTACAACAACTACAGTATTTTTATCATTATAAAGTAAAATCTTATTTGTTTTCCCTTCTGGAAGTAATATTAAACTTGAAATTTCCTCTTTACATATCTTACCGTCTTTGATTACTTCATTACATGTTCTCCCACTTTCATGTTCTCCCACACTACGATAAATTCCTGTTTCAAAAGTAAATAAGATTTGACACATCATTACTAAAAAAATTAAATATTTCATTTTTCTCCTTTTTAGAAACCTATTATTGTTGGATAACTGCCTCTTTTATCATTTGGTCCATATAATTGATTTTCATTGTGACCATTTGAAATATTTCTTCCATTAACATCCGAAGAAATATTTATTTTTTGTTCATCATTTCCAAAACTTAACCCATACTTATATTCCTTATATCAAGCACTATTGAACCTCATTGGAATAATATAATTTTAATGATATACACCTCTCTTGAAAGATTTTTCATATTATTTATCACAATATTTTTTTAGATAATCTATAAGATTTTTTGTGTTTGTATAACTGATCTGTATTTGATTCGATTCTTTATCATAAATCTTATTTGTTGTATATTCACCAGGAATAAATGTTAAATATGCATAATCTCCTAATTCTACTATTTCAACTACTTTATTAATTGAGAAAGGCGATATCTTATCTACAAGAATTATTTTCTCTAAAATATAGTTCTCTTCTAACTCTTTCAATGCATTTTTATATTTTTCTTCAAAAATTATTTTTTCTTTATTTTTTAAGTGTAATTCTATATTTTTATTATTTTTGGTGTAAACAATTCTTTTATCACTGTACACGGTGATATTTTCGATAATGTTAAACTTCGTATCCCTTATTCTTATTAATCCTAAATAATTATCCCATATTCCATTCACATTTTTACTTATATTATAATAACATGATGAACTTTCACATTCTTCATAACCCATAAAAGTTTCATTGCTTAGGGAATAACTCATTAATATTTTTTCAGTATTCTTAGATAATAACATAAATGTCACACCTATAAAATACAATATACTTTTTTTCATGCTTGATCTCCTGACTCAATAATGTTAATATCTCATGTCTTTTAAAAAATTGTCATCGTATTTAATGTCATTAATTTTATTGACTTTACAAACTTATTCCCCCGATAAATTATCCCATATTCCATTTTTTGAATCAAAAGAATCTATAGTCTCAATTTCTTCTTTTTGCAATTTTCTATAAAATCTATACTCATTTTGCGAATAAATATTTACACCATAAATATAGAATAAAATTTCATTCCTTAATTCTTCAAAATATACAATAACATTAAAATCATTTATTACTTCAGTATTTATAACAGTTTTTCCATTTTCGTCAAACCCTATACTCACTCCTTTTAATTTTAATGGTGTTACTGATTTATAATAATTTTTTGATATTTTTGTTAATTTTAATTTTTGTGGTTCGTCATTATTTTCCCCTTTATAAATTAAAACAACATTTTTTTATTCAAATCTTCATATATAATCAAATTTTGGTTTGTTCCTTCTGGAATTTCTACGCTTCTTTCTATTTGTTCTTTACAAAATTCATTATTCTTAACAATTTGATTTTTGCATATTTTACCTGTTTCATACTTATTTCTTTTTAAATATACCCCACTTTCTACAGAAAATATTACAAAAGATATAAGAAAAAACATATATATTTTTTTCACTTTTCCTCCATATTACAGCTATTTTATATATCAATTTTTTATAGAAGGTATTTTATAGAATGTCTCTAATAATCTCGATTCGAGTTTTATCCATTCATTTTCTGGAGCTTCCTGTAACTTATCCAATATCTCCAATTCATATTTTAAAGAATTTGAAGCATTATTTATTTCAAAAGATTTCTTAAAACAATATGCTGAATAATAACTTTTTGAATACATATTTTCATTATTATAAATCCATCTCATATTAATAAATTCACCATTTTTAAAAACATTTTCTATTAAAAGATAACCCATGTCGTTTTCTTCAATAAAATACACTTTTACATCTGGAATTTCTTCTTTTGTTTTATTGAAAAAATATTTAATATTCAATTCCGATTTATATATCCCTGTAGTGCTATAGTAAAGTAGGAACACCAAAATCTAAACAATGATATAATAAAAAAAGAAAGAGGTGTTTTGAAA
>NZ_JAMZGM010000196.1 GCF_024158605.1 Sebaldella sp. S0638
GATGAGAATATATCAGCAACAGGTCATAGTACAAGTAAGAAAAAAAAGTTATTCGGATCAAAGACAAAAGATTCATATAGTACATTAAATCAGTCATTTGAGGAGTATTTTGGAGATGCATGGAAATATACAGCAAGAGATTCAAAAAGCCTTGAACAGTTCTATGATTCATACTTAAAAAACTTTGATATGAATCTACTGAAAAAGAAATTAGGGAAAAACAGCCTTGACAATAGCAATATAGAACAGGTAAAAGGACAGTTTTTAAGATTTATTGATGATATCAAAACAATGGAGAGACATTCTGCTAACCTTCCAAAGAACGGGATACTGGAAAGCTTTGAGGGTGTAGAAGTATTAGATGTATTTGAATTAAGGAATGAATATCAGAAACAGCTTGAGAATATTTATAAGGGTATGGGAAAAGATCCTGAAAACTACAGGGAAGAAATCCTAAATCAGGTAAATGCATTAATTCAGGAAGGCGAAACAATAATAAGTGCGTTTAATGATGTAAAATCAGCTTTTTATGGAAAGATAATAGAGGGTGATGAAACAATAATGTCACTGGCTACAGGAATGGAAAGTTATTTTACAAAGCTGAGAACAAATATATCAAAAGTATTCTATGATATTAATTTCCAAGGCTTAGAGGAGAACTTTAATAATAAGTTTGCAAATATTTCTGATAAATTGGCTGACTTTAGATTATCAGGAAATACAGACTTAAATGCTTTTGTAAATGAAAACCTCAATTTTTGGAATGAATTTACAATGCTGAAAAGTACTGAGAATATAAAAAATGACATGAATGAAGTTTTGAATATTCTAAAATCACAGGCAAAAGGAGCAGGTTTAAGTGATGATGTAATAAATGCAATATTTCCTGACTCAGCTATTGATGATAAGGCAAGTGATATAAAAAATGCATTGGAAAAAGCAATGAGGGATGCATTAGACACTAATTCATTTAGTCAATTCAGTATGTCACTAGGAGATAGTATTTACAGCAGTGTAAAAGACGGTCTGATAGAGGCTTTTTATGAATCCAATACTTTTAAAGCCCTTGCTGAAAAGTATTTCCTAAATGACGACTATACAAAAGCACTGGAAGGAGCCGGAAGTTTTAAGGATGCATACGACATAATAAAAGCACAGCTTGATAAAGCAGAAATTCAATTACAGGCAGAAGGACTGGATTTCAAAGGAACAAATTCAAGTACAGGGGAATATTACGGAGGATTATCAAACAGCTATAAAACAGCAACGGGACTTCTGGCCAATGATATAAATATAAACTATACCCTTAATAATTATGGTTTTCTTGAAGCAGAGGATTTTTTAAAGAAAATGGTAAAAACAGTAAAAGAGGAACTACATAAAGCAGGTAAGAAGGAGGTCTGAATATGTTACCGCAAAGCTATATAGATAAAACATATCATGAAGAAAATAACCTGAAACACCGGATAAAAATATTCAATAAAACAAAGAATGTGGATATATCGGAGTATCTGGATAATGATACTTTGGAAATATCAAAATTTCTTGAAAATGAAACACAAAGTATAGCAGCTAATACTTTAGACCTTACCTTTCTAAAACCGGATATAGAAAAAACAGCAGAAAAAGAAATAATATATTTTTCAGAAAGTGACAAAACCTTTGATGTATACGATATGTTGTTTACTGATTTTAAAGATAGTTATGAAAATAATATCATAAATTTAAATGATGAAATTCATGTAATAGATCTGTTTGACGGAGAAGAATTGCTTTTGTTTGTTGGAATAGTATCAGAGCCTGTAGTAAGGCGTGAACATCTGAGAACATATATAAAGATTAAACTGGAAGACAGAACTTCTGTGGGATATGCCAAGAAATTTGATAAGGACTATGTATATCAGGGACATTATGTTTACCATTCAGGAGCAAAGAATTTATCATTAATGTATAAATTGGCTAAAGAACTGGGATTTGAAGATAGCGATATTGAAATAGAAGAAATGAAGCATACTCTTGGGGATTACATAATAATACCTGTAGCTAAATTTGAAAAAGATAAAAGCATCATGGAAGAACTCGCTGAGCTTGTAAGAGCTGTGGTAGGAGATATCTGGGTAACCCGTGAAGGAAAACTCAAGATAACAAGTCTGTTAAATCAAAAGGATACTAATATTGTTGACTATAAACTAAAGTATGGAAATATTCTTAATTATCTGGAATCAACAGTAACAAAGCCGGAGAATAACAAGGTAGAAGTATCATTCACAGAAAATAAGACAGAGGCGAGACAGGCAGTATTTATCCTAGCCGGTCAGAATGCAGATTATGAAAATGATGATGCTAAAGTAAAAGTCCCTGCAAATACACTAACCAATAATGAATACTGGCAGATAAAATATCTGACTGATTATGTAAATAATCTGGAAACAACTCCGGAAGTAACAGCATATATACCAAACAGTGATGGAACAAAAACATATATTACCTATACAGATTATGAATTAATCCTGGACAATGACGGAGGAAAAGTAAAGTTTTTCAATCACACAGCTTCGGATATATTCATTGAGAAGTTTAAACTTTATGGAGAGCCGATAAAAGTATATGAAGGGAATACTGTGACCTATACAGAGAAAAACCTCAAGGAAAACGAAATAGAGCTTTATACATATGCTAATAAATACATTCAGGATATACGGCTTGCCCAAAGTGTAGCAAGATATCTATACTTTAAGAATTGCCGTGAAAAGGTAACCCATAAGATGAGAACGAATAGCATACCTTTTCTAGAACTACAGGATGTAATAAAACTGGATTTTGAAGATATAACCAAAGATATACAACTCACTAAAATAACCCAAAAACAGAACGAACTTGAGATAGAAGCTGTAGAATATGAGGAATACAAGCCTAACACAGAGCATTTTGAAAATCAAAAATCAAATTTATTTGATGAGAGTTATCTCAACAATGGATATGTAGAATGGGGAAATGTAGTATATCCAACAGATAAACCGCCTGCACCAATTAATTTAGTACCGGAAAATTTACATCTGGGAGTAGGAGCAAAGTGGGATAAAGTAAACAGAGACGATATTCAGGAATATATAGTATACATGAAAGGCATAACAGAAGACGGGAATTATACAGGACTGGATTTGAAGTTTTCAAGAGGAAACAGTACATATTTTCTAGCAAATACAGAACCCGGATTCTATGAAATAAAAGTATCTGTAGTAACAATGGCAGGGATGGAAAGTGACCAGTCAACAGCAGTAATAGCGAAGTCACTTGAAATAACGGGAGAACAAATAGGAGTAGACGGAGATACAATAGTTGTTGATACAGGAAGTAAAAAGTTAATACTGGGAACAGTTTA
>NZ_JAMZGM010000197.1 GCF_024158605.1 Sebaldella sp. S0638
CATAATAAAGTCCTCCTGTTTTTAGTTTATCATAAAAAGATTTTTTTATTTACAGACTTTTTATCACAGGCTCAAATTAACTGGTCATAAAAAAACAGTACCACTATTAGAACTCCTATCATCGAAACAAGTTTTAAAAAATCAATGGAAAATAGATTATATATATTCTTATAAAGGATATGTGCCATTTGAAACAAGAAGAAAACCGTCTGAATGGATATCGAAACTTTTTTCAATATGGGGAGTGTGTGGATTTCTCTTACTCTTTTTATCCTGATTTTTTAATGTTTTATTATTTTTTCTGTTCAATTTAATATAATGCAAATAAATTCAATTACTGATTCTTGGACCATGAGATAATTCCTGATAACATTAATAAACTAATTATAGTACCTTCGCGAACGAATACCGGAAGCTTGAAATTCAATGATATAAATATAGAAATCAGAACACAGGTGATATCAATAGAATAACGATAAAATTTGAATGGTTTTGATGTTTTATCAGAAAGTAAAATACAAAAATATTCTATTGGAAACTTAAAAATACCTAATTTTAAAATTTTACCAGTTCCCATACCGGCAAAAAACGTTCCTACAATAAAAGTAATAATTCTTAAAAAATAATTTTTAAAAATAATACTTTCAAATAAAGTGTATAAAAATATATTGATTATCACTCCAAAAAAGACAAGAGCAATAAACATCAACAAATAATTTTTAATTCTGTTTTCTGGATTTAATAAAACACAAAAAATTAAAAAGACCAAATTAATTATGGTTGTGATAGTTCCAACCTTTATAGAAGTAATATTTGATAATGCAACATTGAAAGAATTGAAACTACTCACGCCAATATTAGATTTAATAGTTAAACTGATACCGAAAGCACTGAGTAAGTAAAACAGCAAAGAAATAAGTATATTTTTAATTTCCATAATTAAATTCCTCCTGATTATGATATACTATTATTATACATATATATGATGCTATAATTACTATGAGATATATCATACTTGAGAGGAAATTATGAAAAAAATACTTTTTAATGAATATTATGATGAAGATATCAAAAAAAACAAAACTTTGATGAGTTATTATTCTAAAGAAAGCTTAAATAATTCATATATAATAGAATTTGCGAATAATGAATTTATTCAGGAGGAAGATCGCAGCGTAAATTTTCTTTATTTTATCATACAGGGAAAAGCTAAAATATTAAAAAATCAAGCAAATGGTAAACGAATGATATTACAATTTTTAAAAGAGGAAGATTTTATTGGAGACTTAACAGTTATTGGAGCAGAGAAAGTTACTAAAGATGTTTTGTCAATTGGTAATACAGTCTGTTTAGCAACACCCGTTAATTATGTAATTGAAATATTAATGGAGGATAGGTTCTTTTTAAAGAAAATAAGTAGATATATCGGAGAAAAATTATTAAGCAGAATGGATTTTTTTGTTGATAATCAAACTTATGAACTAAAATACCGATTAGCCGAAGTTATGTTAACAGTATCTATAAATAATGTTTATAAAGAGAATCATTTGCAGATAGCTGAATATTTAGGAGTTAGTTATAGACATTTATTACATACTATGAAAAAATTTAAAGATGAAAAAAAGATGTACAAAGAAGGAAGCAAATATATAATAGATAGAGAAAAACTTGAACTATTAGTTAATGAAAAAAATGGTTTGTAAAAAAATTATAAATAGATTGATTTTTTGATTCGCGTGATAGGATTGCAAAAATTTATATAAGTAATAAAAATATAAAATAATTTATTTATTAAAAACTTCAATGCCCTCCAAAGAGGGCTTTTATTATGCGGATAAAGAGATTAGGATTTTTTTTAAAACTTAATTCTTTCGGCTTTAAACAGATTGAATATCGATAAAAATATGAAAAATATTATATTGGAAAATATGTTAATTACAGAGTAGGCAATCTTGTTTTTAATATTAAATATGTGTTTTTATTATTATTACAGTATGCTATAATTATCTTGTGGTAAAATTTTAATGAAAAGATGATGCGAATGAAAAATGGGTTTTATACTTGGAATTTTAGCAGTAATAAGTGTTTACAGCCAAAATCAAGTTTCAATCACCGCAGATAATCATTATAATAAACTGGCGAATATGGATTTAAGTCACGGCTATCCAATGGAAGAAGAAAAAGAATAATGTTTAAAAAGAGCTGTAATAATCTATACTTTGAAGGATTTAAATTTTTCAGATAAAATAATTATCACTCTCATCTTTAGTTATGTCAGATAATTTATTTGCAGCTGAAATATCTAAACAGGTATGTAATTTGCAAAAGAAAAACGAACAAGTAATAAAATAATTCTTGTTTAGTGATATACAGGCTTAATACTCCAATAGATTTAGCATAAAAAAATAGAACAGCGGCAGATTAATGGAAAGGTTGAATAAGATCAGTCTTTTTATGACCAGAGAATAAAATTCTCAAAATAAATGATCCGAAATTACATAAGTATTGATGCCGGTTAAAGAGTTTGAATAATTTATAAAAATGGTTTTAAAGTCTTATATTGGTAAGAGTAATTATATAATTTGAGGAGGAAACCAGCATGAGAATTTTGAGTATTAATTTATTTATGTTGTTTTTATTATCATGTTCAAGTAACAAAGTGGAAGTGAGAAGTTTAAGCGGTTTTGAAAGTGAAAAATATTTAGGGAAATGGTATGAGATTGCTAGAATAGATAACAGATTTGAAAAAAATATGATTAATGCAACTGCAGAATATTCTTTAAATCCTGATGGAACCATCAAAGTGGTGAATAAAGGATATGATAAAATAAAAAATACAGAAAAGATGATAGAAGGAAAAGCAAAAATTATTGATAAAGGTTTGTTAAAAGTATATTTTGTTCCCTTTTTCGGAGCAGACTACAATATATTATATGTAGATAACGACTATCAATATGCAGTAGTAGGCGGAAATAAGAAAAATTACCTTTGGATACTGAGCAGAAGAGATACATTGGAAGAAAACATATATGATGAATTAGTCAAAATAGCCTCTGAAAGAGGATATGATGTAAAATTACTTCAAAAATTTTAAGAAAAACAAAAGATAAGTATTCAAATTAAAAGCCATAACTCTTATTTAGGCTTATGAATAAAATATTTCCAATTAAGAACGAACAGATGCTGCTGTTTAAAGATATCTAAGATTAATTTTGAGGGAACAAAATCTTATGTTCCCTGTATTTTAACATGCTGAAAGATTTACCGGATGAAATAGAGCCTGTGATAAAAAGTCTGTAAATAAAAAAATCTTTTTATGATAAACTAAAAACAGGAGGACTTTATTAT
>NZ_JAMZGM010000198.1 GCF_024158605.1 Sebaldella sp. S0638
TTTCAAAACACCTCTTTCTTTTTTTATTATATCATTGTTTAGATTTTGGTGTTCCTACTTTACTATAGCACTACAATCGAAACAACAATATTGAAGATCGAGAGGGAACTCAGCTATAAAACTAAGACCAAAATTTTAATTATAGCTCTGGAAAAACTACTTGAGAAGGCTAAATCTGTAAAAACTGAAAGATACAAGGACGGTGAATAAAATGTCAGAATATTTAATAACCTCAGAAGAGGCAAGAAAGATATTGAAAATAGGAAAAAGTAAAATGAACGAGCTGCTAAAATCAAAAGAAATACCTTGCGTTAAGTTAGGGAATGGCTACAGAATGAGACGTTCAGCCATTGACGAGTATATCATCGAACTGGAAAAAAGAGGGTCTTAATATGGCTGGCTATGTAAGAAAAAGAGGTAAAACATGGGAATATTCCTTCGAACTCGGAAAGGTAAACGGGAAAAGACAAAGAGAAAGTCAAGCAGGGTTCTCAACTAAGAAGGAGGCAGAGAAAGCCTTAAGAGAAGCTCTCACGGGTTTTGAGAGTGGCACAATTACAAATACAGACAATATCAGCTTTCACGACTTTTTAAACCTGTATTATAAAGAATATGTTTGTATTCATAATAAATACAATACACAAGTCAGTTTTAAGGCTACAAGTAAGAAATTAAAAGAATACCTTGGCAAATATAAGTTATCTAATATTACCCCAGCTCTATGCCAAAACTTTATAAATGAACTATACAGGGAGGGAAAAAGTTCAAGCACAATTAAATTACAGCTAACTTATTTAAGAATGGTTCTTAATTATGCAATGCAACCCCTAAACTTAATTAAAAGCAATCCGGCGCAAAAATTAAAGATCCCAAAATTTGAAAAAGATAAAAAGATAAAAACTATAAGTCTTGAAGAATTCGACATTATCATGAATTCAATTAAACCGTGGCTTATAAAATATAGAATGGCTTTACTCATAGGACTTCACACAGGTATGAGAGAAAGCGAAATCATGGGATTAACTTGGGATAAGGTCGACTTTAAAGAAAAGACTATTTGTGTGGATCGAAAGCTTATAAATATAAATAATAAAAAAGTCTTTGAAACTCCAAAAAGTAAAAGTTCTGTTAGAGTAATAAAAATCGGAGAAACTTTAATAAATATATTAAAGGCAGAAAAAGAAAGACAAGAACAATTAAAAAAAGACTATTTCGAATTTTACAATAAAATAGATTTTGTTTGTTGCAATGATTTAGGGGTTCCTATGTCTCAATCTTCATTAACATGGCAATGCAGGAAACTGAAAGAACGTACCGGGATAGACTTTAATTTTCACCTTTTGAGACATACTCACGCCACTATGTTAATCGAAGCAGGGGCAAACCCTGTAGAAGTTTCAAAGAGATTAGGACATTCAAACACAAGTATAACTTTAAATATATATTCTCACTCTACTTCGAAAATGGAACAGGACACTGTCAATATATTTGAAAACACTATAAAAGAGCAACCATAAAATGAGTTGCTCTTTTTTTATTTTTTTGACGACCATTTGTCGACCGCCGAAAACAATCTGACTTAATATCAAAAAATACGTAATGACATCAAAAAGCATTCTAACGCATATAATTAAAGTGTTTGTGTTATTGTTCATAGGCTCCAAAAACGTACTTTAAAACGTTAAAAAACACATGGAAAACTATACAATATTACGGTTTATTTTTCAATTTTTTAAAATCATTATATGTATAATTTTTTCAACTGTTTTACCTTAGTTTCCAGATAATTCCGGATTGAAGATATTATTAAATAATGATTTTTTTATTTTACATTATTTTTTCAAATTCTACGCGCAGTTTTTCCATTATTTCTTTGTATTCCTCATTTATCATTCTTGTTTCTTCCGGAGTTTCTTTCGGAATATAAAAGGGATTATGTCCGAAGGCTTCTGAAGCAGTCCACTCTTTCAATACCAGAAAACTATCTTTACGTAACCTTTCAAATGGAATAATTTCAAGTGAATAAAGCGATAAAAGATAATAAACATCTGATATACGTTTATCAATTCCTGATGTATAATTTTCCTCCAAAAGTTCTACCAGTTCCTTTAAAAGTACCTTTACAGTCTTTTTATTTTCCCGCATATTTTCTCCCCAAATTTATATATACTTCTATTTTTCTGAATTATAACCATTAATATTTAACTTGTCAATTCATATCATACTGTAATATTTTCAAGAATTCTGTTTATAATCTCATAAAAAAATTGACACTCTCTTCTATAATATTTATAATATATGTATATTTTGAAATTAAACTAAAAAACTTAAATATATAAAGGAGAAAACTATGGATAAACTCGCTATTGACCATGAATATGTCAGCAAAAGAATTATAGAATTCATGAGAAGAGAAGTAAGAAATTCAGGATTCGAGAAGGTAATTCTTGGTCTGTCAGGGGGAATTGACTCCAGCCTTGTTGCTTTTCTTGCAAAAGAAGCCTTTGGAAAGAAAAACGTACACGGAGTTATTATGCCTTACAGGACTTCCAGCCCTAAAAGCGAGGAAGACGCCTTGAAAGTAGCCGAAGCAGCTAAAATAAGCTGGGAAAAAGTAGAAATCACTAATATGGTAGACTCATATTTCAGTTTTTTTCCTGATGCAAGCCCGCTTAGAAAAGGAAACAGAATGGCACGTGAAAGAATGTGTATTCTGTATGACTTATCTGCAAGAGACCGTTCGCTGGTAATGGGAACAGGGAATAAAACAGAGATGTATCTCGGATATTCTACACAATACGGAGATGCTGCCTGTGCATTACTGCCAATTGCAGATCTTTATAAGACACAAGTTTGGAGCCTGTCTGAATATCTTGGTGTCCCTAAAGAAGTTATAGACAAAAAGCCAAGTGCCGACCTGTGGGAAGGGCAGACTGATGAAGGCGAACTGGGATTTTCATACCGTGATGCAGATAATATTCTATTTGAACTAATTGACAGAAAAAAGGATAGAAATGAGATAATAACTTCTGGTTTCAAATCGGAAACAGTAGACTCTATTATTGAAAAAATAAAAAATTCTGAGTTTAAAAGAAGAATGCCTAAAATTGCTTATATTCATGACAAGGTTAAATAATAAAGCGATTACAGTGCAAGAGTATACTTTAAATCAGTTTTCTAAAATTTAAAATATAAAAACAGGAGAAAAATAAGTTGAAAAACTTAATGATTTCTCCTGTTTTATTATGAAACTGCCGTTATGAATCTACTGTAATGGTCAAGCAAAATGGGAACATTAGGATCCAAAGAAATTGAATCTAGCCTGGTAAGGAGTAATAAACCC
>NZ_JAMZGM010000199.1 GCF_024158605.1 Sebaldella sp. S0638
ATAGATAAATCAATATATGAAAAACAAATCTTTTATTATATCAGATTTAATTTACAGACTTTCTTGCACACTCCCAATGAAAATGCATATTTTTTACGTATGCATTTTTTATGTTTATTCAGATCTTTTAGTATGGATTAAATAACTTAAACTCCGGTATTATCTCCGGCAAATCTGACATGTCATCTTTAAAATCTCTTGTTTTCAATCCTTCAGGCATTATCACTCTGCTAATGTATATTCTGTATTTACAGCTATTACACCATGTTTGAAGATAGCCGATCATACTTTTTTTATCTCCGATGTATATATAATCCACAGCCTTCTCCTTACAACGAGGACAAACAAGGAATTCGCTGCCTTCTTTGTCATCACAGACTAATCGCAGCCATTCATAAAATATTTTCCTTTTCTCCATTTTTGTCTTTTTCCGCTTTTTCATAAACCTCTCTTCTTTTATCTTCCCTTTTATTTTTTTAATATTTAAAAAATTTTTTTATACTTTATTTATTAATTAATCAAGATTGCTGAAAAGCTCTATCTGCTTTGCTACATTCTTATCATTCATTGTCCCGCGTTTATAAATATAATCATCATTAATTCTAAGATCACCATTATTCAAAAACTCAAATTTAAATACTTCTCCACCCATAAACGGCTCCGTATCCACGGCTTTATGACTACATGTTCCTGAAAGAACTCCGTTTCCGGCATTATTTATATCATAAAAAATACATTCACCTGTATTAGAGCCGCCGGCATAGATAATCTTCAGACTTTCAGTGTTACTTTTAGACTTTTCTGCAAGAATATAATAAACTCCAATATCCTCTTTTTCAGGATCGTAATATGCTCCTGTTTTTACTGATCCTGAAAAACTTAATATTGAAATTAAAAGTAAAAATACTATAATTTTTTTCATACTGCCTCCTTATTTTTTTAAATTATTATAACATTAAATAAATCAGCATACAATATAATTTAAACATTAATTTTTCGATTTTTATTTAAGTATGAAAAAAGAAAATAATTTTACAAATGTTTTTTTATCTGTGCCATAATTAAAAAAATCTGCAATGAAAGGATATCCACCAATAGAGACTATTTGATGTGAAAGTTCTGATATTTTTCTATATAAAAGTGGATTTTCTGTCCAAAGTAAAAAATGCAGAAAATCCTGCAGCACACCTACCGCAGGATTTCCATTATTAATAATTTATTTCTTAAAAGTTTTTAAATTAGGCATATTTTTATGCGGATCTGGCATCTCATCATTTCCCCCTATTTTCCAACGTTCTGCATATAGTGTTTCAAGCAGCGGCATATTCGTGCTTAAAATTTGTTTCAGCAGTTCCGGCTTAGCCGGCGGTACATTCGAATATGAAGATTCTCCGCTGAAATAAAGTTCTCTTAATTTTTCCAGCTGTGAAAAGTCAGGTAAATTTTGTAAAGTAGGATTGCCGCTCAGCCTTAAAAATTCCAGATTTTTCAGATTTACAAAATCATCAGTCAAAGTGTACAAATAGTTATATGACAGATCAAGTTTTCTTAATTCAGTCATTTTACTAATAATGCGAAGCGCCTTTTCCTTGTCATCTTTATTCTTTTTACCGGCTTTTTCATAAGCTGTGGGCTCTGCACAGTTTTTTACCGTCAAAGATTCCAGATTTTTCAGTTTCAGAATTTTTTCATCAAAACGGCCGAAAAGCTGATAACTCCCCTCCACTTGAAGTTCCTTTAAAGACAATATTTTGCAGATATTATGAAAATCTTCCTGCGAAGCAATTCCAACAGTTAATTTTTCTAATGAAGGAAGAGTATGCAGACTCTCAGGTACAAGTGAAAAACTCCTCTTTATATCCAGCTCCTTCAGATTTACCAGTTCGGCTATCCGCGGACTTATTTCCACACGCCCTACTTTCAGTGATTCAAGCTGAGTCTGGCCGTATATTATGTCCGGCAATTTATCGAATTCACAGTTGCTGATATCCAGCTTCTTAGGGTCTTCACTTAATCTGTTGTATATTTCCGACATTGATATATCAAAATTACTCTTTCTATCAGGATTACGATATTCCCTCCCTTTTGCTACTGCGTCTGTTAATTTATCAAAATTTCCTCTATATTCGGGAAGAAGATACTCATCAAACTCATAATCCCCATAATCTCCTACACTATCTTCTGCAGCAGGTGCACAGTCCATATGGTGATCATAATTCATAAAAGTTCTGCATGTCAGATCTCCGTCTACACGAAACTCCCCGTCATTATAGAATCCTAACACTGTATCTTCTATATCTGCATTTCCTTCAATAATAAAGTCTGCTCCGCCTGCAATAATATTTTTAGCTTTTACATTTCCTCTAACCTGTAAAATAATACCATAATTAGAATTTTTATTAACAATACTTTCTGTAACTTCCAAGTTTTTCGTAAAATAAAGTCCTGATATAACTTCCATAAAAATCACATCTATTCCCAATTTTGCTCTTTCATCATCCTGATTATAATATACAGGAAAATCTGTTGTTTTTACTTCTTTGTCTTGTATATATTCGATTTTGAATGTTTGAAGTTCACTTTTTCTTATTGATTCCAGTTCCTTGTCTAGTTCCTCAATATTTCTTACTAACTTCCCGTTTACGGAAATAACTGTACTTCCAATTTTTACTCCTGCTGCTTCCAGTGGATTCCCCACTAACTTTCCGTTAATTTCCATTTCATATATTTCAGCAATTATAAATCCATAAGGGCAATTCAGTTTCTCCAGATACTCACTCATGCCACCAGCATCTAATTCCGGATTTAAATCCAGATTCCCCTCAATTATGTAATCTTCTGTTACACATATAAAACCTTCACCGGTACGGTCTTCATTTATAAACTCTCCCGGTAAATAATAAGATTTGTACCTTTTCATACTAGAACTCCTTAATTAGTTTTTTTGCAGTTTAAAATAAAATTTATTTTTCGATGTGTTCTTTCCATTTTATCATATTAGATTTTATTTTCCAAAATAAATTTAAACAATTAAAATTAATTAATTAATTAAATTTAAAAATTTATTTTTGTTTATAAATATCCTCTATCTTTATTTTATTAGAAAACTATTACAAAAAATTACTTTTTTTTAATTACCACTAAACATGTTTAAATGAAAAATAACACAGTAAAGCACTGTGTCATTTTTCATTGAATATATCTTTATAAAATAATCGATTATCCCTTTATCTTATTAACAATCTTTTCTACTGTAAATCCATACTCTTCTATTACTTTTCCTGCAGGCGCTGAT
>NZ_JAMZGM010000200.1 GCF_024158605.1 Sebaldella sp. S0638
GGTTTACATTAAGATGTTCGCTCCAAAGTGTGTAAGCCATAGGTGCCGCACCTAACACTATACCCGGGTGTCCTGACTTTGATTTTTCGATCGCATCTACTCCGAGCATTCTTATTGCATCCACTGATAATTGTTTTACATTTTTTTCCATTTCGATATCTCCTTTTTTCTTTTTTTAGTTTTCTTCCTCATTTTCTTCTTTGCTTTCTTCTTTATTTTTCAGGTTTCTTATCTGTTCTACTGCTGTTTTTATACTTTTTCTATATTTTTTATCTGTATATTCTTTGTTGTAAAGGTCATCCAGCTTTACTCCCGAAACTTCCGGCATATCCTTAAATCTGCTGAAAGTACTGAAACCTTTTAATGTTTTCCCTTCTATTACTATCTCGTCCAGATCAGAACACAGTATAACAACACGTCCGGAAAAAGCTCCTTTTGCCACGCCTACTCCTACATTCCCTCTCTTTTTCATGTCCAGAAGTATCTGAGTATAATTTTTTGACTGAAGGTATATAAAGTATCTCTGAAGTGCCATTGCTATTACCACCAGTACTATTATATAAACATAATTCATAGTCTATTCACCTTTTTCTATATAATTTTCTATCTCTTTGGCAATACTGTAATTAGTCACTAAGACATCCAGAAATTTCCCGTTTAATGCTCCTATTACAGCATCTGTCTTTTCCACTCCCGCTGCGGCTCCGATTACCGTTCTTATTTTTTTCAGATCATCAAGCTCTATTCCTATTACTCTTTCATTGAATTCAAAATTGTAGTTTTCTCCGCTTTTATTATAAAACTGAAGGCATATATCGCCTACTACATTATTCTGCTTGAATTCTTCAAGTTCTGTTTTGTTAAAATAACCGGTTTTCATCATTGTAGATTCCTGACTCAGCGGCGTTCCTATTCCCACCATGGCAATATCACATTCTTTACCGTATGAAATAATATCCGAAATATTCTTTTCTTTCAAAAACTCATTCTTTATCTCTTTATTGGAAACCACTGCCGGCGCATGAAGAAGCTTGAATTCACCGCCGTATTTTTTCACAAAATCAAGGACAATATCGTTTGGATGTATCTCCTGTTGTATCTGTCCTGTTCCGCCAATAAGCGGAAGAAACGTAAGATTCAGATTCTGTCTTTTAGTGACATAATCTACTACCAGTTTTATCGTTGTTCCCATTGAAAATCCTATTATATTATCTTTTTCAAGAACTCTGTCAAAATATTCAGCTGCAGCCTTTGCTACTTCTTTTTTCTGAACATATTCGTCATTTTCATCAGGGACTATTATTACTTCTCTTAGTTCATATCTCTTTTCCAGCTTTTCGGCAAGTTCAAAATAGTCATTATTAAAAGGATTTACAAGCTCTAATTTTACTATCCCCTGTTCTTTACCGCCTTTTAGAAGTCTTGCTACTGTTGGTCTTGATATTCCAAGAATTTCTGCTATCTCATTCTGTGTATAGCCCTCTTCATAATATAGTTTACATGTTTTATATATCATTGCTAATTCGTCTGTTATTTTTTTCACACTCTACCTCCAATTAGCTACAAAGCTTATATTTTTTTGATTTATATGCGTCTACTTACTGTTCTTCCACATTACATATGTAATCATTATATATTTTATTTTATCATTTGTCAAACGATAAAAACTTTTCCGCTTATTGATTTATATTTACTGTTAAAAAACGAAATTCTTCCGATATGTGTCAGAACATGCTGTTTTTCTATGCAGCTGTATGTATTCTTTTCAGAAGATAAAACGGAAATTTCTGTTTATAATAAAATCCCCGTTTTCTCCTCATGATTTACTGCTTATTTTAAATAATTACATCCAGAATTTCCTCACTTGAAAATCCTGAAAAATATTCACCTATATTTACTGTTTCTAAGTATTTTTTTATTTCACCCTTCATATATTTTTTTCCTTTTAGACCTTTTTCCAAATCCTCTATTTCCCTGCTTGAAAAGAAATCACCATATAATTTTATATTTTCTATAAGTCCGTCTTTTAATTTTATATAACTTTCTACTTTCCCTGCATCATATTTTCTTTGTCTGTGGATATCCGACTCCGGAGACTCTGCATACGTCCATTCCCATTTGTCATATTTTTCTTTTTTCAGTTTCTCTATTTCATTTTTGTCTTTTTCAGTAAGTACATATTCTTCGAATTCATCCATCCTGTTTTTCATATGATCAAACAACGCATTCTTAAAATCCGAAACTTCCTTTATCTTACTTTCTCCGCTGATATAGTCCTTAATATTGGCAACCCTGCTTTTTATCGACTTCAAACCTTTTGATTCTATTTTATCTTTTGATACTTTAAGGCTGTTTACCAATTCTTCCATCTCGCTGTTAAATAAAAGAGTGCCGTGATGCAGAATTTTTTTCTTGTGAATATACTGTGCATTTCCAGAGAATTTTTTACCGTCTATTGCCAGATCATTTCTGCTGTTAAACTCTGCTTTTATTCCCAGTTCTCCAAGAAGGTCAACAATAGGTCTTGTAAAAAAACTAAAATCAAAATCAGAAAGATCCTTTTTATCCTGAATAAATGAAAAGTTTATATTTCCCAGATCATGATAAACTGCTCCTCCGCCTGACATACGCCTTACTACATGAATTCCTTTCTGCTCCACATAATCAAGATTGATTTCGGATATAGTATTCTGATGTTTTCCTATTACTATAGTAGGCTCATTCTGCCATAAGAAAAAATACTCACCTTCAAGATTCTTGAATACATATTCTTCAAGTGCAAGGTTGTATTTCGGATTCTTATTTTCATTAATTATATACTTCATGCCAGACCTCTTTTCCATTATCTAAATTTATATATAAAAACAAACAGTACACCTGTATTTTTCTGATTCTGCTTACATTTAACCGTTTTTGTTTAATTCTATATATCAATCCACATATATTACCGATCTTAGAAACCTAAAAAAATTATAACATAAAAAAATTTAAAATAAAAAATTTTATGAGTAATATTTCATTATATTCTATACTTTTATACAGCAGTTTATTTTGCAATTTCTTTAATTCCATGAATTTTATTATAATATTTTTAGTTGTATCTACAGTATATTTTTTAAAAAAACAAGGAACACATACAAAATTATTTATTTTTATTTTGAAGTAGTTCCTTGTCTATTATCTATATGAATGGGGAATTCATTATTTTATTTCTTTTTAGGCAGATGAAGCGCCTTCCCAAGACAGTCTGCACATGCTTCAAGTATTGCTTCCGAGAATGTAGGATGGGCATA
>NZ_JAMZGM010000201.1 GCF_024158605.1 Sebaldella sp. S0638
TATCTGTATATTTCAAGAAAGCTCTTTCCATAAAAACTCATCACTGTTTCAATTTCTTCGTCCGGTAACTCTATTCCAGAACACTCCTTTAATACTGTTACTGCTACGCTTAATTTACGATATTCATTCTGTAAGTCTATACCATAATTCATTAATTCTTCATTGTTTTTACTGACTAATTCAGATTGAGTACTTACTTTTTCTAATTTTGATAAACCATATTTTTCCATTCTTACACCTCCTATACACTTATTTCTTTTTTATCCAATCGTATACTTTGGATGTTATATATGCTGTTATTATGCTTATTAGTATTGTCTTTAACATTTTATTCCTTCCCTGAATACTTCGGAAATTTAATACTGACATTAGCTTTTATTTTTGAATTTGGAGATTACTTTAACTTTTAAATATGAGAAAAGTTACTATTGCTCCTAAAATAGACATGACAATTCCGTTTAACATATTTTCACGTTCCAAGTATTTAATCCTTTTTTCCAGTTTTTTCAATTCCATATCTCTATTCATTTCGTCTCCTTTCTTTTTTTACCTACTACACCACCTTAGGCTTTTGATTTTTGGTCTTTTCCACTAGGGCTAATTTGTAGCCTAGGGCATTGGTATATTTTTGTCATATCAAATCAGTTGACAAAAAGAAACTTGAAAAGTATAAAAAAATTAGATATTTGTAACATAATTAAAAACTTTGTCTATAATATCTCTTTTATTTCTATGAAAACTTATATATATGTATTCTGTTGATATACCTAGATTTTTGGCTACTTTGGATAACGAAGTTTTTTTACGGTATATCATATTTTTTAGTGTCATGAATTCTTCGTTTTCTCTTATATCTCTTTTCATGTTCTCACCTCATAAATGATTATATATTTTAATTTGCTAATTGTCAACTTAATTTCGAAATTTTTTTAAATAGATAAATAGAGGCTACCCTTAACGGGTTTCCTCCTCTAGCACCATCATTATTGAGAAATAACTTTTTTTAATCAAAAAAACCTGGAAAACTTTCCTCAATTTTTTCTTTTTGCCATTTCACAGAATTATTATTTTTTATCTCTTGACTATCAATAGAATAAGTTAAGGGGTCTTTTATAGAGTTTCTCCAAAGTATAAGTAAATTTGTTTTTTTCAAAGTCCAAATGTCATCTTTCGAATGTGTCCATGAACTTACATCAATTAATTTTTCAATTTCTTGAAAATTTTTAATAAAAGTTTCTACTTCTAAATTTTTATAAGGTATGTATAAATAATTTATTGAATCCTCGACACTATGTTTTTTAATATATGTATCATATTTTCGTCGAAATTCTACTTTTGCTTCTACTTCATTTTTTAATACTGTGCTTGCACACTTTTCTAAGTCTTCATTTTTATAATATTCTTTAGCATTTAAGTCTTTAATATCAGTGCAAAACAATACTAAATTAAGCTTATTCTGCTGAACTGAGACATGTAATCTACTGTCTAGTCCATCTATTACTTTATCTATTTTACTCTTGCAACCTATCAACCCCATACATAAAACCAACAATACGACTATCTTTTTCATATTTCGCTCCTTAATGTTTATGTAAAATATCATACCCTCATATCCAATACCATAGTTACAACCCCACAACAAGACACCTCATTAAGCCTTTCGTTAGGCACCGTTATATCTTTGTATGCTTCATTATATGACCTTAATATTAAGTCTCCATTATCAAATAATAGCCTCTTTAAATATCTTTCTCCGTCATAATCAATTACACATTCTTTTTTATTCAATAATTCTATTTCCATGCAATAATCAGGGTTTACCACTATTATGTCTCCGTCATTATAATATGGTTCCATTGATTCGCCTTTCACTATTGTACAAAAAGAATTCTTGCTTATTTTGTTATTTAGCTTAGGCAATACTATTTCTTTTACTTCTTCATCAAAATTTATATAACCTTTCCCCGCACTGGCAAATCCGTATATAGGTAAAATCATCGAATTTTCGTCCTTTGGAATTTCGTTCATAGTAGTTTCATCATCTATAAAATCTAGTTTTTTATGGAATTCTAATACATTTTTTCTATATAATTTCGCTAGACTCTTTAAATAAAATGGATTAATATTTTTTCTTAAACCATTCTCTATTCTTGATAAATCTGACTTCGATATTCCTGTATCAATCTCTACTTTGTTAGTGCTATATCCTAATTTTTCACGTATTCCTCTGATATATTCTCCAAACTCTTTCGCTTTTTTTTCATTAATCTTAAATTCTTGCATGTTTCCTCCTTATTACATTCTACCATATTTTTGTTGCCAATCGACAATTTTTATGAAAAAACAGTTGACAATTAGCAAGTGTTATGTTATCATAGTTTTAAGAATAAAAGTTACATATTTTTTTAAACATCAAGTTGCTCATAGACAACAGATGCTGATAAGAAACATTTACACTGAATCGCAAATAAACTTAAAACCAACACAACCAAAATACAAACAAACCTAATATAAGGATCTGATAACATGAATAACAAAGGAATAAGCAAAGAAGAAAGGCTGGAAATTACAGAAGAAATGATTGATGTATGGGAAAACGAGGGAACAGATAGTTCAGATTTCATCTTAGAGAGTGCATTAAAAATTAAAGACAACGCCCTTGTGGAATTGGTTGAAAAAGCCATGGGGTTTCTTGCAAAACTTGAATCGGTAAAAGATGAAATTGACGGAATCATGTGGGATTACTCAGAAATGATTGATAAACAATAAACCCCGTTATTTTAAAAAAATGGAAAATTTGAAATAAGGAGATGAAGAAATGACACCAAAAGATATCAAAGAATTAATATACAACTCTAACCTCGACTACTCTAATTTAAATATAAAAGATGGAAGAACTAAAGGATATATTACAGTACTTGTAGATGATCAAGAATTACAGGAACTTAAAAACACTCCTTACTTCTACTTAGACAGTTACGAAATAAACAAGAAAAAATATTACAAGGAATCTCTTGGTGTCATATTAACTAGTAAAGATGAAAATTATACTTTCCATGATGTAGAGTTCCAATTCAAATTAGAAAATAGAAAGGAAGTGGCTTAAATGGAAATATTTGTACTAGTTGATTCTATAAAAGTAAGTCAAATCATTGAAGTTAAAAGCTTTTTAGGAAATGTCAAAAAATTTAAAGTTATTAAAATTTTATCTGCTAATCTC